>JALRLM010000445.1 GCA_023254435.1 Hydrocarboniphaga sp. | reverse complement strand
ATGTCGAGCGTTCAAACGTAGTACGGGCCTGACGCCGACCGAGTATCGCGCTTCCCGAAGCGCAGCGCGGGGAAGCCGGCGCGCTGAGCCATTCCACGGCGCTGAGCCAGTCGCTGCCCATTCCATTGGGGGCGCCGGCTAGCGCCACGGCGGGTGCTGCTCGAGTTCGTGTGCGCTTGTCGCGATGCGATACCCAGGCAGCTTCGTCCACGCCGGGCTCGGCCGGCTTCGCGATCGGCCGGCCCCCCTGGGCGCGATGATCGCGACGAACGGCAATGCCTGAAGTCGGGGCTACTGGCAACCGGCCGTCCCGACACGGGTGGCGCCCTCCGTGCGCTGACGTAGGGGGATCGTCAGGCTATACAGAGGTCCAGTTTTGCCGAATTTCTGGCCGATATATAGGTGACCGCAAGAGCTGACACTCAGGAAAATTCTCGGCACAGAAAAGCCCGGCCCACGCCTTGTACGTCTCAACCAAGGGTTTACGGGACTCATCCAAGCAGGAGAGCGCAATGAGTACAGCAGCCGCGGCATCATCGGTGTCCCCCAATCTCGGCCCCGCCTGGTCGGTTCCACTCGACAAGATCGATGTGGCCAATCCCGAGCTCTGGGCCACCAACAGTTTCTGGGATTACTTCACGCGCCTGCGCAACGAAGACCCGGTTCACTACTGCAAAGAAAGCATCTTCGGACCGTATTGGTCGGTGACGCGCTTCAAGGACATCATGCACGTGGAGACTCATCCCGAGATCTTCTCGTCGGAATCCAAGTTTGGCGGAATCACCATTCTGGAGAACAACAAGGCAGCCTACCTGCCCATGTTCATCGCGATGGATCCGCCCAAGCATGACGAACAGCGCAAGGTCGTCAATCCCATCGTCGGCCCTGAAAACCTGGCCCGAATGGAGGCGTTGATTCGTTCGCGCACCTGCGCCGCATTGGATGGGTTGCCGGTAGGGGAGACCTTCGACTGGGTGAGCCGTGTCTCGATCAATCTGACCACTCAGATGCTCGCCACCCTCTTCGGATTTCCATTCGAAGACCGAGCCAAACTGCCGTACTGGTCTGATGTGGCCACGGCGATGCCGGGCACTGGCCTGATCGACAACGAAGAGCAGCGCATGCAGATCCTCGGCGAGTGCGGCGCCTACTTCGGTCGCCTGTGGAATGAGCGCGTCAATGCCGAGCCGGGCATGGATTTGATTTCGATGCTCGCGCACGATTCCCGCACCCGTCACATGTCGCCGGAAGAGTTCCTGGGCAACATCATCCTGCTGATCGTCGGTGGCAACGACACCACGCGCAACTCGATGACCGGTGGTTTGTTGGCGCTGAACCAGCATCCGGGTGAATACGAGAAGCTGTGCGCTAACCCCGGCATCATCGGCACGTCTTTCGTGCCGGAAATCGTTCGGTTCCAAACGCCGTTGGCTCACATGCGACGGACAGCGCTGCAAGACACCGAACTCGCGGGCAAGCAGATCAAGGCCGGTGAGAAAGTGGTGATGTGGTACGTCTCCGGCAACCGCGATCCCAGCGCGATTGAGAACCCGGACGTCTTCATTGTCGATCGTGCCAAGCCCCGACAGCATCTTTCCTTCGGCTTCGGCATTCATCGTTGCGTGGGCAACCGCCTGGCTGAGCTGCAGCTCAAGATACTGTGGGAAGAGCTGCTGCGCCGCTGGCCCCGCCCGATGCAGATCGAGGTCATGGGCGAACCCAAGCGGGTCGCCTCGCCCTTCGTGAAGGGCTACGAATCCCTGCCCGTTCGCATCAATCCCTAAACCTGCGCCAGGTGCGCAACGCCGCCTGCCGGCATTGCGCATCTCACTGATAGACGACCACGCCCGAAGGGCGCCGCCGCCAGTCGTGGCGGCGGCTTCATTTCTACGCAATCGAGAGAGCCAGCCATGCCCAAGATCATTTTCATCGAGTACAACGGTACGCGTCGCGAAGTCGACGCAGACGAGAGCGGCACGTTGATGGAAGTCGCCGCAGCCAACATGATTCCCGGCATCGACGCCGACTGCGGCGGCGCCTGCGCATGCGGTACCTGCCATGTCCACATCGACGAGCCCTATCTGTCGAAGCTCGACGCGATGGCGGATGGAGAGAGACAGATGCTCGACGTCGCGACGGCCTGCGACGCGACGTCCCGCTTGGCGTGTCAGGTGCGAGTGTCAGCGGCGCTGGATGGCATCGTCGTCCGCACTCCGATCGGCCAGCACTGAGTCGCCCACTGCTTCCGGGGAACGTTAAGGATTCTCTGATTCAGCCTCAATGCTGGCGGACTGCGCCGTTCCATGACACGCAAGAGCGCGCGTTGCGCCGCTCAGTTCGCGGATTGAGCGCCCTTTGGTCTCGAAGGGCCATGCAGCAGGCGGATTACGCCTGCTGCAGCTTCATCAATTGATGCCGCGCCACGAATAGATTGGCCAGCGCACAGGGCACCTGCAGCCGGTGCAGGTTCTTCTCCAGCCCCCGCTAGCGCACCTTGGTGAAGCCAAAGCGCAGCTTGATCACCGCAAACGCGTGCTTGTTTCTCGATAGAAAACTGCCGACCAGTTTCTGGATGCGTGAAATCGGCTGAGCTTCAATTTCACCAAAAGTAGAGAAATCGACCTGCGGCCAGGCGGCCAGCCTCAGGTCGGCTGAGGCGTTGTCTTTGTTCAATGCGATCACCGGACGTAAGTGAACCGCCCCGGTTTTCGTGGAGGCTCGTTGGTTTGAGTCAGGCCGGGACGGCCTGACTGCTTTGCTGCTTCTGCTGTTGTGCTTCTTGCTGCTGATAGTAGGCCGCTTCGACTTCCGCAGGTGGGACATACCCGATGGAGCTGAGCAGTCGGCGGTGGTTAAACCATGACACCCATTCCAGCGTCGCCAGTTCCACCGATTCTGGGGTCTTCCACGGTGCGCGTCGGTGAATCAGCTCAGCCTTGTAGAGCCCGTTGATGGTTTCGGCCAGTGCGTTGTCATAGCTGTCGCCCTTGCTGCCCACGGACGGCTCGATGCCAGCCTCCGCGAGCCGCTCGCTGTAGCGGATGCTGACGTATTGCGACCCGCGGTCGCTGTGGTGGATCAGGCTTTCATCTCGCTCTCGCCGCCGGGCATAAAGCGCCTGCTCCAGCGCGTCGAGCACAAAGTCGGCGCGCATCGAGGTGCTGACCCGCCAGCCGACGATGCGGCGAGCAAAGACATCGATGACAAAGGCGACATAGACGAAGCCCTGCCTGGTGGACACATAGGTGAAGTCGGAGACCCAGAGCTGATTCGGACGATCCGCCCGGAAGGCGCGATGGACGCGGTCCAGGGGGCATGGCGCGGCGGCGTCAGACGTGGTGGTGCGCATGACCTTGCCCCGAACAACGCCCCGCAGCCCCTGCTGGCGCATCAGTCGCTCGACCGTGCAGCGCGCCGTCAGCGTGCCTTCGCGCTGAAGCTGCCGCCGGCGTTTTACACTCCAGAGCCGGGAGGTCCGGCTGCGGATAGGTCGGACGAACCAGTAGCAGCTGGCAGGGCTTGCCCCCTGCTGCGCGTGTTGCTTCACGTGCACATATTTGGCTAGGACACTTCGTGCTTATCGAAATACCGACGGCGAACGCCGCCGGTGCCGACCTCACTGCGTTAGGCTGTTCTAACCGCGCCCCTATGAGTAACGCGCATTGGGGCAAGCGCGGTACTTCGGAGATCGCTGCATTCAGGGGGAATATGAACTCTTTTCGCTTTGACCGTCGTTGTTCTGCGGCTGCGCTCGCTGTTGTAGTTCTACTTCCGTATGTCAGCGCTGCAATGGCCGAGTGCCGGAAGAATGCCGCTTCAGCAACCAGCACTGAGTCCGTGGTGCTCGATGAGGGCTGCCCTAAAAAGCAATACCTGGCGCAAATATGCAACGCTGTTGCAAGCGAAACCCCGGCGCAGGAAGGCAGTGCGGAACGCTATCTCTATCAGACCAATATCCTCGCCGCCGCTTGCGTCACTGCAGACGGCGGAAGCGAATCATCGGCGCGAAAGATTCAGCATCTATGGGACCGGGAAGCCGATAGCTTTCATTGCTCGGCGAACGAGTTCAACGTGCCCCATGGATCAATATTGAAATATGCCGTATCCAGGCAATCAAAAGCGTTCTTGAATGATGCTATCTATACCTGGAAGCTCAACTTGAACCAGGTTGATGCCTCAGATGGCAGGACTGTCCTGGACTATATTGACGATGAAATGGCCAAAGTCTCCCGTGACAATCCAAGGCATAAGTTCCTGGAGCGCTACCGGAAGATTTTCGTCTCCAACGGCGCGAAGCATGCGAGCGAGGTCTGCGATTAGCAGACCGATGAACAAGTTGATTTCGCCTCTTCGACCGGATAGGTCAGTGCGTTCGGAAGACCCGCGATTGAATCAAGCAGCTTATTAACTCGTCGTGGTTAGTTCTTCGTGCCAAGGCGAGGGTCGCTTTCAGCGATGGGGCGAAGCTAAACGTTATGGTCTGCTGCTGCTGCTGCTGCTGCTGCTGCTGCTGCTGCTGCTGCTGCTGCTGCTGCTGCGATTGGCGGGCGAGTGCGGTTGAGGG
>JALRLM010000390.1 GCA_023254435.1 Hydrocarboniphaga sp. | reverse complement strand
GTCCAGTCGTTGCCCAGGCCACCTGCGAACTTCTGCAGCAGGGCGTTCTCCTTGATCGACTGGTAGATGTCTTCCAGGCTGTTGGCCACCGTCGTCAGGTAGCAGGACGACAGTTGCGCATGGCGGGTGCCGCTGTTGAACAGCGTCGGCGTGCTCGACATGAAGTCGAAGCTCGACAGCAGCGTGTAGAACTCGATCGCGCGCGTTTCGCGGTCGATTTCGTTCATCGCCAGGCCCATGGCCACGCGCATGAAGAAGGCCTGCGGCAGTTCGAAGCGGGTCTTGTTGCTGTGGATGAAGTAGCGGTCGTACAGCGTCTGCAGACCCAGGTAGTCGAACTTGCCGTCGCGGTCGGCCAGCAGCGCCTTGCCCAGGGTGTCGAGGTCGAACAGGCCCAGCTTGGGGTCGAGCAGTTCGAGTTCGATGGCGCGGTGGATGTACTCGCGGAAGTAGTCCGGGTAGATCGCCTTCATTTCCTCGAAGGTCGGGCGCGTTTCGGCCATGCCGAGGAACTTCAGCGCTTCGTGGCGCAGGCCGTCCATGAGCAGGCGCGCCGATGCGTAGGTGTAGTTGGGCTCCTTCTCGATGCGAGCACGCGCGGCCAGCGTCACGGCCTGGGAGAGCTCGGCTTCGGGAATGCCGTCGTAGAGATCGCGCAGGGCCGAGGACACCACTTCGTCGACGCTGATGCCGGTCAGGCCCGCGGCGGCTTCGGTGACCACGCGCTGGATGCGCGCGACATCGAGCGCGTGCAGGCTGCCGTCGTCGAACTTGACGTTGATGGCCGGCCCGGCCGGCAACTCGGGGGCGCTCTTGGCGGCTTCGGCCGCGCGCTCGCGTGCACGCTCGGCACGGTAGATCACGTAGGCGCGGGCGACCTTGTGCTCGCCGGCGCGCATCAGGGCCAGTTCGACCTGATCCTGGATGTCTTCGATATGGACGGTGCCGCCGCCCGACAGGTGGCGCGTCAGCGCATGCTGGACCTGCTGGGTCAGCGTCTGCACGGTTTCGCGCACGCGCGCGCTGGCCGCGGCCTGACCGCCTTCCACGGCCAGAAAGGCCTTGGTCAGTGCAATCGAAATCTTGGACTGGTCGAAACCCGTGACCTTGCCGTTGCGACGGATGACTTTGACGCCACCCGGAGCGACGGCGGTCAGTTCGGCGGTGGAAGCGGGAGCGGCCGTTGGAATACGGCGCGAATCGGTGTTTTCGGTGGTTTGTGTGTGCATGGCGCCCCTGGATTGAGTCGGTTCCGTCCGAGACGGTGGTGAACCGTCGGGTAACAATATCTAGTGGGTCACGCCTCAGTCAATCCCAATATATCGTGGTGGACTAGGGTAAAACCCGTGGATGGTCTGTGCATAAATTGTGGGTCGATCGCGACTAAAGCCCGTGGTTGCTGCATTTGCGGCTGAGCCGCTGTCCCCAGGCGGCCGCGACTCGGCCGATGGATTGTTGGCCGGCCCGACAAACGGCAATCGGGCAGTTCGGCGCCGTTCATGAAACGTTCGATTACCTCACCTACAGTCGGGCATGCATTTTGTGTGTAGCCGGTCACAGGCTTGCCAGGGCGCTCTCAAGATCGCCTTCGGCAGGCCGTTGCCTGTGGCTACAATGCTCGTTCTTTTTCCGACAAGGCCTTATTCATGATCGTCCCTGTTCTGATGGCTGGCGGTTCCGGTACCCGGCTGTGGCCGCTGTCCCGCGAGCAGTACCCCAAGCAGTTCCTGAAGCTGCTGGACGACAAGAGCCTGCTGCAGAACACCGCCCTGCGCGTCTCCAAGCTCGACGAATCGGTGCCGCCGCTGGTCGTCGGCGGCGATGCGCATCGCTTCCTGATCGCCGAGCAGATGCGCCAGATCGGCTTCGATCAGGCCACCGTCATGCTCGAGCCCGAGGGCCGCAACACCGCGCCGGCCGCTGCCGTCGCCGCGCACTACGCCACCACGCATTACGGCGCGGACGCCATCGTCTTTCTGCTCGCGGCCGACCAGGCCGTGACCGACAACGCCAGCTTCATCAAGGCCGTAGAAGCTGCGGCCGTCGTCGCCCGGCAGGGCAAGATCGTCACCTTCGGCATCAAGCCCACGCATCCCGAGACCGGCTTCGGCTACATCAAGGCCGGCGCGGCGATGGGCGACAGCGGCGCCTACGACGTCGCCGCCTTCGTCGAAAAGCCGGTGCTCGAAAAGGCCCAGGCCTTCCTCGACGAAGGCGGTTATTACTGGAATGGCGGTATGTTCATGTTCCGCGCCGACGTGTTCCTGGACGAGCTCAAGAAGCTCGAGCCCGAGATGCACGCCTCCAGCCTGCAGAGCTGGAACAACGCGGTGAAGGACATCGACTTCGTGCGCCTGGAGCCGAATGCCTTCCGCAAGTGCCGCAACGAATCCATCGACTACGCGGTGATGGAGAAAACGCAGAACATCGCCCTGGTGCCGCTCGACGCGGGCTGGGACGACGTCGGTTCCTGGACCTTCCTCGGCAAGCTGCCGGCCAGCGACGAGGCCGGCAACCGTGTCCGTGGCGACGTCCTCGTGGAGGACTGCCAGGACAACCTCGTGCATGCCAGCACGCGCCTGGTCAGCATGGTGGGCATGAAGGACACCGTGGTGGTCGAGACCGAGGACGCCGTGCTGGTGGCGCCCAAGGATCGCGTGCAGGAGGTCAAGAAGATCGTCGCCCGCCTCAAGCGCGACAAGCGCACCGAGGCCGAGAGCAGCCCGCGCGTCTACCGTCCCTGGGGCTCCTACGAAACCATCGCGCTGTCGGATCGTTTCCAGGTCAAGCGCATCATCGTCAAGCCGGGCCAGAAGCTGTCCCTGCAGATGCACCATCACCGCGCCGAGCACTGGATCGTGGTGCGCGGCACCGCACGCGTCTACTGCGGTGAAAAGAACTTTTTGCTGTCCGAGGACCAGTCGACCTACATCCCGCTGGGTCACACCCATCGCCTCGAGAATCCCGGCAAGGTGCCGCTGGAGCTCATCGAGGTGCAGTCCGGCACCTATCTGGGCGAGGACGACATCGTGCGCTTCGAGGACGTCTACGGTCGCACGCCAGCCAAGGCCTGAGGCCTGGATGTAAAAAAGGCGGGGTCGCGTGAGCGGCCCCGCCTTTTTCGTGCGCGCCGCCGAGAGCGCTCAGCAGCGGTCGGGCGCGGCGGCCGGCATCTTGGTCGACGCCGCATCGAAGATCTTCTCGGCGTTGGCGGCCAGGAAGTTGCGGAAGATCAGCGGCGCGCCGTCCTGCGCCCAGAGCTTGCCGCCCCAGGCGTTGGTCGCCTGATTGCGTTCGATGATCTCGACGAACTGCTTCTCGGTCGGGGCGATGCCGGTGGAGCCGTCGGCCTCGAGCACCGGCGTGTCCATGGTCGCGGCCAGCGTCGCGGTCTGGCGCAGCAGCGTGCCGGGCGCGCCCTGGATCGCCGGCAGCATGCGAAAGCCGCGAGCCTTCATGGCGTCGGTCATCGCTTCGATGCCGGAGAAGGCGGCGGAATAGACGTCGATGGTCACGTGGTTGAAGTCCGGGCCCAGTGCCAGCGCGCTGGCGGCCTCGCCCGAGACGGCGGCGACGGCTTCGAGCAGCGAGCGCTTCATCGGCGGCCCGTTGCGGTGCATGAGCTTGTATACGAAGTGCTGCACGAAGGCCTCGGCATCGGCGTCCGAAAGCCCACCTTCGGCCTCGGCACGCTCGATCAGGGTGACAAAGGCGCCGTGATCCACGGCGCGCGCCTGCTCGGCGCAGTCGGCCGCGATCAGCGCGGCGACCTCGGGCGGAAAAGCCTCGAGGTCGACCTGCGAGACGAAGATCTTGAACGGACGGCTGTCCTCGCCGATGGCCTGCAGATCGAAGCTCACCAGCTTCTTGGCCGGAAAGCGGTAGTCGAGCTCCTTGCGCAGGCCCAGCACGCCGGCCGCGCGCACGAACAGCGCGCGCAGCGCCGGATCGGCCGTGCGGATGGCGCCATGATCGTTCAGAAAGCGTCCGCCGTTGGCAGCGACGAGCTCCTGCAGGGCGACGAAGTCGGGCACGTTGCCGGCGAACTTGGCGGTGGCCGCGATGACGAAGCGATCGCGCAGCTGGGCGGGCGTGAGTCGGGACATGGGGCATCCATACGAGAACGTGTCGACCAGCCTATGCCCGCCCGGCGATCGATAAAAGAGTGATTGTCCCGGTCCCCGATCCCGGCCGACACCGTACAATCGCCCGATTACCCAACGTCGCCTGCCCGCTGCCTGCCCGTGACCGCAATGTCTTTTCAGAAACATTGTCCCGGCTGCTTCGCCGACAAGGGCGGGGCGGCGGTTTGCCCGGTCTGCAGCTACGACGAATCGGCCACGCGCTCGCCGCTGTTTCTGCCGCACGGCATCATCATCGGCGGCCAGTTCCGCGTTGGCCGCGTGCTGGGGCATCCGGGCGGATTCGGCATCACCTACCTGGGCTGGGACATTCACCTCCAGCAACGCGTGGCGATCAAGGAGTTCCTGCCGCGCGACATCGTGACGCGCCACAGCGGCGACATCACCGTCTCCACGCATACGCAGGAAACGCGCTCGGCCTTCGAATTCGGCAAGGAACAGTTCCTGCGCGAGGCGCGCATCGTCGCCGCGCTCGATCATCCCAACGTCGTGCGCGTACGCAGCTTCTTCAACGCCAACGACACCGCCTACCTCGTGATGGATTACTACGAGGGCATGTCGCTGGGCGACTACCTGGGCCGCGTGCGCAGCGTGATCGAACCCGCGCTCGCGGTGCCGCTGCTGCGCCCCGTCATCGATGCGCTGCAATACGTGCACGAGAACGGCGTGGTCCATCGCGATCTGAAGCCGCACAACATCTACCTGGCCAGCGTCGGCAAGCCCATCGTGCTCGACTTCGGCGCCGCGCGGCAGGCGGCCGGCGAGCGCGTGCAGCACAGCATGTCGGTGGTGCTGACCGACGGCTACGCGCCGCTGGAGCAATACCAGCGCCGTGCCGCGCAGGGGCCCTGGACCGACGTCTACGGCGTCGCCGCCACGCTGTACCGCATGCTGGCCGGCGTGGCGCCGCCCAATGCCCTCGACCGCCTGTCCGACGATCCGCTCGAGAAGACCGGCTGGGATGGCATTCCGCACTCGCTGCGCCCGGCGCTGCGGCGTGCGCTGGCACTCAAGCCCGAGGATCGCTTCCAGACCGCGGGCGAGTTCGCCACCGCGCTGTCGGACTATCGCGCCTTCGTCCCCGAGCCCGTCGTGATCGAGGAGTCGTCCGAGCTTGTGGCGGAGCCCTCGATGCCGCCCGTAGCGCACGGTGCTGCGGTCACCGCGAGCCGCATCGAGCCGACCCTGGGCGAGCCGCTCGCGGCGCCACAAACCGTGGCTGCCGCCGGATCCTCCGACGTGCAGAGCCCCGCCGCGTCCGCCCCGATGCAGCGCGAGGCCGGGTCGGCGGACGTTATTACGCCGACGCCGACGCCGACGCCGTCCGCTGCGGCCGTCGCGGCCGTCGCGGCCGTCATCGAAGCGGCGCGGGCACCGATGTACTCCGATGCTGACGGCGCTGCCGCGATCGACGCGCCGCCGACCACGCGTTCGATCACCGAGCGTCCGCCGGCGCCGCTGCGCGAGTTTCCGCTCGTGCCGCCCCTGAGCCCCGATCAGGACGAGCGGCCCGAAACCCCCACGGCGCCGCCCCCGCGCGATGGCCTTTCGCCGAGCGGCCGGCTCTACGCCTGGCTGTCGCTGGGTGTGCCGCTGCTGCTGTTCGTGGTGCTGCTGGCGCTGATCGGCTCGCAATGGATCAAGCCCGCCCGCAAGCCGCCGCTGTCGCTGCGGTCGACCGATACGCCGATCGCCAGCACGCCGGCGGCGGTCGGCGAGACCGCGCCCGCCGCTGCGCCTGCAACTGCGCCGACCGCCGCGACCGAGGCACCGCTGCTGCCCGAAATGCGCTTCATCGAGGGTGGGGAGTTCCAGATCGGCGAGAACGAGCCGGGGTCGGACGCGGCGCCCGCGCACGCAGTGCGCGTCGCCTCCATGCTGATCGCGAGTACCGAGGTCACGGTCGAGCAGTTCGCCCAGTTCGTGCGGCTGACCGAGTACCACAATCCGCGCTGGAAGAACTATCCCTGCGAAAGTGCCGGCAGCCGCAATCCGAGCTGGGAAGAGCCCGGCTTTCCCAACAGCAATCCGCGCCCGGTGGTCTGCGTGAGCTGGGTCGACGCCAACGCCTATGCGAGCTGGCTGTCGGCGGCCACTAAGCAGAGCTGGCGCCTGCCGACCGAGGCCGAATGGGAATACGCTGCCCGAGGTCGAAGCTCAAGCCGCTACTGGTGGGGTGATCGCATGGAAGACGACAAGGCCACCTGCTCCGGGTGCGCGACCGTGCGCACCGGACCGCAGCCCGTGCGCAGCTGGCCGGCCAACGCCTATGGCCTCTACGACGTGGCCTCCAACGTGCGCGAATGGAGCTGCTCGGCCGGGCTGCCCTACGGCAGCGGAACCGAACTGGCCTGCATTGGCGCCGATGCTCCAGGTCGGCGCGCCGTGCGCGGAGGCTCCTGGCAGGACCCGGTCGACGCTCTGCGCTCGGCCCAGCGCGCCGAACTCGATCCCAACCGGCGTGACGTGCGTACGGGCTTCCGGCTCGTCCAGGCCGCTGGAGCGGCGCGTCCGTGAACGAGCCGCGCATCCGGCCACTCGATGACGAACCGGCGCCGCCGGTCGCCGGCGCGCAGGAGCCGCATCGCTGGACCCTGCTGTTGCTGGCCCTGCTGTCGGTGTCGGTGGCGGCCTATCTGATCGCCGTGCCGGGACAGTCGCCCGAAATCGAGTGGCAGCCGCTCAATGGCCAGCAGCGCGCCATGCTGCCGCAGATGCTGGAACTGCCGTCCGGTACGCTGACCGTCGACGGGCGGGGCGGCGAGGCGCCGGTGGAGTTCGCCGTACGTGGCTTCTCGATCAGCCGCACCGAAGTGACGGTGGAGCAGTTCCGCCTGTTTGTGCAGCGCTCGGGCTACTACAACCGCGCCTGGGCCGCCGCGCCTTGCCTGGGTACCGCCGTGAACCTGAGCTGGGATAAGCCCGGTTATCTGCAGGACAACACCTATCCCGTGGTCTGCGTGTCCGCCGTCGACGCCATGGCTTTCACCGAGTGGCTCAGCGCCGAGACTGGCCGCAGCATGCGCCTGCCGACCGAGATCGAGTGGGAATACGCCGCCAGGGCCGGCACCACCACGCGCTACTGGTGGGGCGATGTCTTCGACTCCCACGAGGCCGATTGCAATGGCTGCGCGCCGACCTCGCGCGCGCATCCCAGCTACGTGGCCTCGTGGCCGTCGAATCCCTGGGGCCTGCGCGAGGTTGCGGGCAATGTGCGCGAATGGACCTGCTCGCGATTCCTGGCGCCGCTGCGCGCCGAGTCGGATCAGTGCCTGCTCACGCTCGACGAAACCGTCAACCTGAGCGTGCGCGGAGGCTCCTGGCAGGAGCCGGTCGAAGCCCTGGCGACGAACTCGCGCCGGCCCTTCAGCGCTGTGCAGCGCAACGTCTGGACTGGCTTTCGCATCGTCGAAGTGCAGGCTCAGCCGGCGCGCTGAGCCCGAGCGGCGGGCGGGTCAGCCGAACCAGGGCAGCGGTTCGGCGGCCTGGAACAACCAGCCCTGGAAGCGGGTTACGCCCAGTGCGCGCGCGGCGGTGAACTCGGCCTCGGTTTCCACGCCCTCGGCGATCATGCCGACGTTCAGATGGGCCGCCAGCTCGCAGAGATTGCGCACGATCAGCTGGTTGGTGACGTCGCGTTCGAGCGCGCGAATGTAGGCGCGGTCGATCTTGACCTCGCTGAACGGAATCGCCTTCAGGTACGAAAAGCTCGCGAAGCCGCTGCCGAAATCGTCGAGTGCGAAGCGGCACCCGAGATCGCGCAGCTGCGACACGAAGCGGCCCGTCGACGGCAGGTCGGCCACCGCCGCGGTCTCGGTGATTTCGATCACCAGGCGCGAGGCCAGGGCGGGATTCTGCCGGTAGAAGTTGGTCACGCGATCGCAGAACTGGCCGTCGGCCAGGCTCTTGCCGCTGATGTTGATGGTCAGGTAAAGGTCGGCCGGATAGCGCCCCGAGAGCATGGTGCGGCAGGCGATGTCGAATACGAAGCCGTCGATGCGCATCGACCAGCCCAGTCGTTCGGCGGCGTCGATCAGGCGTTCGGGTGTGTGGATGCGGCCGCTGGCATCCACCCAGCGCAGCAGCATTTCGTAGCCTGCGGTGCGGCGCTCGGGATCGACGATCTTCTGCGCGAACGGCAACAGGCGGCCGTCCTTGAGCGACTGCTGGATCTCGGCGCGCCACTCCAGCAGGCTGCGGCGTGCCTCGATCTGTGCGCGAATCTCCTCGAAGCGCTGGATGCAGCCACCACCGCGGCTCTTGGCGATCGAGGCGGCGTGATCGGCGTTGTTGACCGCCACCAGCTCGTTGGCGTCGGCGGGGCTCATGAGCGCCAGGCCGATGCTGGCGCCGATGCCCGAATATTCGCTGAGCTTGGCCTGCGACACCGTGGTGATGTCGATTTCGATGCGCCGGGCCACCGCCAGCGCGCGTTCGGTATCGCAGCCGTTGAGCAGCACGGCGAATTCGTCGCCGCCCCAGCGCGACGGCACGTCGTGCATCAGCACCGCGCTGCGAATGACGTCGGACACCCAGATCAGCACGTCGTCGCCGGCCTGGTGCCCGTGCCGGTCGTTGACGACCTTGAAGCCGTCCAGGTCGATGAACAGCAGTGCGCTCGGCGTGCCCGACTGCAGCAGCGCCTCGTAGGCCTGCCGCAGCGCGGTGCGGAAGTGGCGGCGATTGCGCAGGCCGGTCAGGGCGTCGTGGCCAGCCTGATAGGCCAGCTCGCGGGCCATCGCGTGCGATTCGGTGGTGTCGTGGAACACGAACACGGCTTCGCGCACATGGCCCAGGGCATCCTTGATCGGCGCCGCCGAGCATTCGGCCGCGATCTGCCGTCCGTTCGCGAAGGTCAGCAGCGTGCCGGTGGGGAACTGCAGAATCTCGCCGTGAGTGAACACGGCATTGAGCGCATCGCCAGTGGCCTGGGCCGTGTTCGCGGTGTCGATGCTCAGGCAGCCGTCGAACGGCATCTGGCGGATGCGTTCGGCGCTCAGGCCCGCCATCTGGCAGGCCATCGGGTTGGCGTAGGTGATGCGCCGCTGGTCGTCCACGCGGACGACGCCATCGGCGATTGACGACAGCGTGACCTGCGCCATTTCGCGCTGGCTCTCGATGAGTTGCTGGCGCAGCCGCTCCTCGGTGCGGTCGCTGACGGCCGACAGGAAGTACAGCGGCGCGCCGGCGGCGTCGCGCAGCAGCGTCACGTCGAGGCGGGCATAGATCAGGCTGCGATCCTTGGCCACGTAGCGCTTGTCGATGCTGTAGCGCTCGCGGCGGCCGGCCAGCGTCTCCTGCAGCAGTTGCAGGTCGATCTGCAGGTCGTGCCGGTGCGTGATGGACTGCAGTTCCAGGTTCAGCAGCTCGCACTCGGCATAGCCCAGCAGTTCGCAGAGCGCCTCGTTGACCAGCAGGATGCGCCCGTCGAGCCCGACGACGGCGAGTCCGATGGGCACGGTGTGGAAGATCGCACGGTGCAGCTTTTCGTGTTGCGGGCTGGCGAAGGTTTCCTGCGGCGGCTCGGGCAGATATTCGACGGTGCCGACCGTGCGGGTGGGCATCTGCTCGGCGTTGCGCGTCACCACGGCCAGCGAGGAGCGCACGCGCCGGTAGTGACCGCTGGCGTGCAGCAGCCGGAACTCTTGCTGCGACGCGGCCGCCGGCGTCGACGCCGGCTCATGCAGGGCCTTGAGCAGGCTCGGGCGATCGTCCGGGTGCAGCAAGCCCATCCAGTGATCCATCGAAATGCTCGATGCGCGACCGCTCAGGCCCAGGATCGTGCCCAGGTCGCCGGAGCACTGCACCAGATCCCGCGTCATGTCGCATTCCCACACGCCGACCGGCAGGCCGAGTTCCAGGGGCGATGGCAGTGAGCCGGTGGCGGGTGTCGCGGGCAGGGCAAACGGGCGATCGATGACGGACAGCGACGGATCGGCGGGTGGGGGCAAGGTCATGGAGTCGGGCGTGCAGCCGCCTGGCTAGCGGGTGCTGGAGGTCGGCCAGGCCAGGTGTGTCATACGAATCTGGTTGCGACCCGCGGTCTTGGCTTTGTAGAGCTCGGCATCGGCCATCTGGTAGGCCTGTGCCAGTCGTGTGGTCGGGCCGGCGACGACGGCGCCGACGCTGACGCTGACGCGTCCGAGCGGGCTGCCGGCGTGCGGAATGTTCTGCAGACTGAGGTTGTCGAGCATGTCAAGCAGAATGCGCTCCGCGCTCGCCGAATCACAGTCGTAAAGAAATAGGGCGAACTCCTCTCCACCGAAGCGCGCCGCCATGTCGAAGGCACGCCGGCCGGCCCCGGCGATGACCCCGGCGAGGCGGATCAGCACCTGGTCGCCGTGCTGGTGACCGTAGAGGTCGTTGACGCTCTTGAAGTGGTCGACGTCGACCAGCGCCAGCAGCACGGTGCGCTTCTCGCCGCGACTCACGGCCTGGATGGCGAGGTCGTAATGCTGCTCGAAGGCACGGCGGTTGGGCAGTTCGGTCAGCGGATCGCGATTGGCGACCACGGCCAGCAGCATCGAAGTGGCGAGCAGCTGGCGCTGCGATTTGCGCGACCAGACAAGGCCGACGAAGGCCGCGGCCAGGCACAGCACCTCGGCCGTCGTGTCGCCCAGCATGCGATCGTCGAGGCCGCTGCTGGCCCAGGTATGCCCATACAAGGTGATGATCAGATAGCCCGCGATGATCAGCAGGCCATGGCGCTTGGCCGGTTTGGCCAGCGCCAGGGCGGCGATGGGGATGCACAGCGAGATCGATGGGTCGAGTCCCAACTCGCTGCCGCGATAGCGCAGCCATTCGAAGAACAGCGTGTGCAGCCAGACACCGGCCACGATCAGATACTCCGACCAGACCGTCTCGACGTGATGCCAGAGCAGCATGGCGACACCGGCGCCGGTGCCCGCGGAGACCAGCAGGATGAGCAGCAGCAGCGAAGCTGGCGCGGAACCGGGCAGCGTGACCAGACCCGTCTGCATCAGCCCGGCCGCCAGCATGAAACTCAGCGCAGGCAGCAGGGCCAGCGTGACCTTGGCGCCGCGCGTGGCATGACGCGTGTGGCGTTGAAACTGTTCTTCGAGCCGGGGCGACAGGCGCACGTGGGCCATCTCGCTACGGGCGAGTGATTGCAGTTCCTGGATTTCCGCGGGCGTGATGTCCGTCGGGGGGATCA
>JALRLM010000338.1 GCA_023254435.1 Hydrocarboniphaga sp. | reverse complement strand
CTGGCCGATGCCCTGGCCGGCGTCGCGCCGCCGCGTCGCGTGGCATCGGTGCTGGCCGTCGATGGCGGTGCCGGCGCCGCCACGCCGATCACCGATCCGGCCGATCGTCGTCGCGTGCTCGGCGAATGGGTGGCGTTGCCGGTGACGGCGGTGCCCGAGGTCGTCGCCGCGGCGATCAAGGCACAGCCGGCCTGGGCCGCCAGGCCCGCCGCGCTGCGCGCCGACGTGCTCGATCGCGCCGCCGCGCGGCTCGAAGAGCGCCGCGCGGAGTTTCTGCACCTGCTCGTGCGCGAGGCCGGCAAGACGCTGCCCGATGCCATCGCCGAAGTGCGCGAGGCGGTGGATTTCCTGCGCTACTACGCCGCGCAGGCGCGTCGCCTGCTGTCCGCGCCCGAACCGCTGCCGGGGCCAACCGGCGAGCACAACGAATTGCAGCTGCACGCCAAGGGTGTGTTCGTCTGCATTTCGCCGTGGAACTTCCCGCTGGCCATCTTCACGGGCCAGATCGCCGCCGCGCTGGTCTGCGGCAACGCCGTGCTGGCCAAGCCGGCCGAGCAGACCAATCTGGTCGCCGTGCAGATGGTGAAGCTGCTGCTCGAGGCCGGCGTGCCGGCCGGCGCGCTGCAATGCGTGCTGGGCGAGGGCGATGTCGGTGCCGCCTTGTGCGGCGACGCGCGCATCGCCGGCGTCGCGTTCACCGGTTCGGTGGAAGTGGCGCAGCTCATCAATCGCCAGCTCGCCGCGCGCCGCGGTGCCATCGCCACGCTGATCGCCGAAACCGGCGGCCAGAACGCGATGATCGTGGATTCGTCGGCGCTGCCCGAGCAGGTCGTCAAGGACGCCATCGGCTCGGCCTTCCACTCGGCCGGCCAGCGCTGCTCGGCGCTGCGCGTGCTGTACCTGCAGGAGGAGATCGCCGACAAGGTGATTCACATGCTCAAGGGCGCGATGCAGGAACTCGTGATCGGCGATCCGGGCCTGCTCGTCACCGACATCGGGCCGGTCATCGACGCCGCCGCGCTGGCGCGGCTGCAGGGCCACGCCGGACAGCTGCGTGCGCAGGGACGCATCCTGGCCGAGCTGGAACTGCCCGAAGCCTGCGCCGACGGCACCTATTTCGCGCCCACGGTGGCGAAGCTGGAGGACATCGAACAGCTCGACGGCGAATACTTCGGCCCCATGCTGCACGTGCTGCGCTACCGCGCGCGCGATCTCGACGTCGTGGTCGACGCCATCAATGCCACCGGCTTCGGCCTCACGCTGGGCGTGCATTCGCGCATCGAAACCACCTGGCGCCGCGTGCAGGCGCGGGCGCGCGTGGGCAACTGCTACATCAATCGCGGCATGACCGGCGCCGTGGTGGGCGTGCAGCCCTTCGGTGGCGAAGGCCTGTCGGGCACCGGCCCCAAGGCAGGCGGCCCGCACTACCTGCTGCGATTTCTATCCGAGCGCACGCTGACCGTGAACACGGCGGCCGTGGGCGGCAACGCGCGGCTGCTGGCGGGAGGCTGAGCGGCCGGTCGCTCGCTCGTGCCGGATCGGCTGGATGGCCGCCCCGGCCTCGGCGACGGGAGTTGGCAGGGAGCGGCAGGGTCTCTACCATGCCGGGCCGCTGGGTGTTTTCCCGGTACTTTCCGCCACGGAGGCGGTCCAGCGACGCATCAGACGTCGCATCGGCCGCTCGTCATCGCCATGAATGCTGTCTTTCGCCCGTCTGCCCGTAATCCGCTGTCGCCCCGTCCGCTGCTGGCAGAGGCGCGACAGAACCTGATCCTCGCCGCGCCGCTGATCGCCGCGCAGCTGTCGTTCGTGGGCATGCACGCCATCGACACGGTGATGGCCGGCCGGCTCGGCGAAACCGCGCTTGCGGCCGTGGCCGTGGGCGCCAACGCCTGGTTTCTGAGCTTCGTCGTCTTCATGGGCCTGTTCATGTCGGTGTCGCCCATCGTGGCGCAGCGCACCGGCGCCGGCCGTTTCGCCGCCGAAACCGGCGACTTCCTGCGCAACACCCTGCTGCTGGCCGTGATGCTGGGGCTGGTGTGGACGGCGGTCGTCAACCTGCTGGCGGCGCCGGTCATCGGCGTGCTGGGGCTGTCGGATGAAACCACCGAGCTGGCCGAGGCCTATCTGCGCACCATCGCCTGGGGTGCGACGCCGCTGTGCCTGTGCTTCGCCCTGCGCAACGGCTGCGAGGGCCTGGGCGTGACGCGCGTGCCGCTGGTGGCCGGCGTCAGCGCGCTGGTGGTCAATGCCCTGGTCAACGTGCCGCTGATCTACGGTGCCTTCGGCTGGCCGGGCCTGGGCGCGGTCGGCACGGCCTGGGGCACGGTGATCGCGGTCTGCGCGATGCTGGCCATCTACGCGCTGAGCTTTCGTTTCGAGCCCACGCTGCGCAGTCTGCGCCTGTATGCGCGCCGTCCGCGCTGGAGCGGCGAGCTGTTCGAGGTGTTTCGCATCGGCGCGCCGATCGCGCTGACCGTGGTGGCCGAGGCCTGGCTGTTCAACCTGGGCGGGCTGCTGATGGCGCACTTCGGCGATTCGGTGGTGGCTGCACACCAGATCGCCATCAACTTCGCCTCGATGGCTTTCATGGTGCCGCTGTCGATCGGCCTGGCCACCACCGTGCGCGTGGGCCAGAACGTCGGCGCCGGCGACAACGCCGCCGCCGCACGCAGTGGCTATGCGGGCATTGGCCTGGGGGCGGCTTTCGCCCTGCTGTCGGCCGGCGTCATGCTGCTGGCGCCGGGGCCCATCGTGGGGCTGTACACGCAGGTGCCCGAGGTGGCGGAGCTGGCCGTGCGCTTCCTGTGGCTGGCCGCGCTGTTCCAGATCTTCGATTGCCTGCAGGCGACGGCCAATGGCGCGCTGCGCGGCTTCAAGGACACGCGCGTGCCCATGATCGTGACGCTGGTGGCCTACTGGCTCGTGGGCCTGCCGACTGCGGCGCTGCTGACGCGCGCCACCGACGTCGGCCCGCTGGGCGTCTGGATCGGCTTCATCGCCGGCCTGTTCGTGGCCGCGCTGGGCCTGGTGCTGCGCTATCGCCGGCGCAGCCGACGGCCGGACGCCACCCTGGGCGGTTCTGTTCTTATGATTTGAACTTCCTTTGCGGTAATCGGAAGCTCAAACAAGCTGGGAATCTTTTTCGGCCCTCGCGCCTTTCTCATTCCCCTTACAACGAACCCATACGCCGGAGACCGAACATGACTTTGCAGCTGGGCGACATCGTTCCCGATTTCGAAGCCGAGACCACCGAGGGCACGGTCCGTTTCCACGACTGGCTCGGCAGCTCCTGGGGTGTGCTGTTCTCGCACCCCAAGAACTACACGCCGGTGTGCACCACCGAGCTCGGTTACACGGCCAAGCTCAAGCCCGAGTTCGACAAGCGCAACGTCAAGGCCATCGGCCTGTCGGTGGACGAGTTGCACGATCACGCCGGCTGGAGCCGCGACATCGCCGATACGCAGGGCACGCCGCTGAACTTTCCGCTGATCGCCGACCCCGACTTCAAGGTCGCCAACCTGTACGGAATGATTCATCCCAAGGCCTCCGACCGTTTCACCGTGCGTTCGGTGTTCGTGATCGACCCCAACAAGAAGCTGCGCCTGTCGCTGACCTATCCGGCCAGCACGGGTCGCAACTTCGACGAGATCCTGCGCGTCATCGACTCGCTGCAGCTGACCGACCAGTACAAGGTCGCCACGCCCGTGAACTGGAAGCAGGGCGAGGACGTGATCATCGTGCCGGCCGTCAACAACGAAGATGCGCGCAAGCTGTTCCCGGACGGCTGGAAGGAGATCAGGCCCTATCTGCGCGTGGTGCCGCAGCCCAAGCGCTGATCCGCGATCGTTGCCGGCGCACCCCCGTGCGTCCTGGGCGCCGCCCCGTTCGGGGCTGGCGCCTTTTTGTTTGCGCGTGCCACAGTGGACACTGCTCGCACGGCTCAGGAGAAGCGCCATGGACACCGGGTCCGATACCCCGCGCAACGACGATCACGAGGCGCGTCCGCCCACGACGCTGCAAGTGATCGGCAGCGTGCTCGCGGCGTTCTTCGGCGTGCAAAGTGGACGCAATCGAGAGCGCGATTTTCGCCACGGTAAGGCGTTGCCGTTCATCGTTGTAGGTTTATTGCTGACGGCGATCTTCGTCGCGGTGCTCGTGCTGGCGGTTCGCAGCATCGTTCCGGTGCATTGACCCGGTGCTGATCCGATTTCGTGCTTCGTTCTGCATCATCTTGAATCCAGGCTGAAACGTGGCGGTAACGCGGCTACCTTTCATGTAGGAATATTGATATATCGGCGCCAAGAAACCCCGTGCTAGCCTGCATCCAACAAGCTCAAAAACAGCGCTTGTAAGCCGCAGTACACACCGTTTGCCGTGGGGGCGAACTCCCTGGTTTTATTGGGGAAATCGATGCAAGGGGCATCCACTTTTCATGACCGGTAATAACCTGGTTTTCATCGTTATGGATAGCTGTCGCTTCGACAGTTATCAGCGCGCCAAGCATCCCCACATGGACCGTATCGGGGAAGGCAGCCGCCGCTACTCGTACGCCTCGTGGACCTCGCCGTCTCATTACACCTATCTGATGGGCATGGTGCCGCACGAAAGCCCGCAGCACGTCTTTGCGTCCGAGGTGTACAAGAAGGAATTCTCGCAGTGGGTCGATCGTCTGGGCATCGACGATCTGTCGTTCAAGAACTTCGTACCGCAGCTGTCCTTGCCCAAAGTGCTCAAGGACAACGGCTATCGCACCGTCGGTCGCGTATCGATGCCGGTGCTCAATCCGATGTCGCACCTCAATCGTCATTTCGACGACTACAAGCTCATGGCCAATCACAGCGACTTCGCTGGCATGGTCGACGAGATCGAGTTCTACGATGACGAGCTCAGCTTTCACTTCCTGAATCTGGGTGAAACGCATTACCCGTACATGCTCGACCCGGCCAGCCTGCCGCATATCTCGGGCGTGCACGGTGTCTTCAAGCGCATGGACGATTCCATGGGCCAGCAGAGCGACGATCGCTTCTTCGACGACGACCAGATGAAGCAGCTGCATTCGCAGCAGGTCAAGACCGTCGAATACGTCGATCAGGTGCTCGACGCGCTGATCTCCAAGGCGCCCACCAACACGCACTTCATCATCACCGCCGATCACGGCGAGTGCTTCGGTGAGAACGGTTACTTCGGCCACGGGCCGATCGTGCACGAGAAAGTGCTCGAAGTGCCGTTCCTCGAAGGGCGCAAGCGCTAATCGGTAAGCCGTAACGGGATCTCGTCCGATGTCGTCGCGAGCGTTCGTACGCAGCGTCGTCGGAAGAGCACTTCAACGGTTGCGAAGCCTGCGGCGACCACTCGCCGCGGGTTCTCCTTCACTGCATCCGTCCGGTAGGGTGTCATGAGCCAAAGTTTCGACGTCGTCGCACTCGCCCCAGCATCCTGGGCCCATCCTGGTGTCGCCGTCTCGACCGCCCGTGCGGGAGGCGTCGGTCTGCTGGACCTCGAGTTCTGCGCCGATGCGGCCCTGGCCAAGGCCAACTTCCAGCGCCTGCTGAGTGCCACCGATGGCGAAGTCGGCCTGCACGTGCCGGCGACGCACCAGGCGCTCGCCGCCGAACTCGTCGCACTGGCCGGCGGACGCCGGCTGACGCTGATGGTGTCGGGTGCGCCGGCCGATCTGCTCGCCGCGGCGGGCAACTGGGGCCAGGCGCATCGCGTCTGGGCTCAGGTCTGCCAGGCCGATACCGTCGATGCGCTCAGGACCGTTTCGGGTATCGCCGGCATCGTCGCCAAGGGCCACGAGGCGCCGGGCTGGGTCGGGGAGGACTCCAGCTACATCCTGATCCAGAAAGTGCTGCGCAAGACCGTGCTGCCGGTCTACGTGCGCGGTGGCGTGGGCCTGTACACCGCGGCCGGTTGCCGTGCCGCCGGCGTCGCCGGCCTGGTGCTCGACGATCAGCTGCTGCTGCTCGACGACTCCGCGCTCGACGACGGCGTCAAGAATGAACTCGCTCGCCTGGTCGGCGCCGAAACGCGCCTGTTCGGCGAACTCATCGACCTGCCTTGCCGCGTCTACGCCAAGCCGGCGGCGACGGCGCTCAAGCAGGCCGACGCCGACGCACGACAGGTCGAGGCCGGCACGCTGGCCGTCGACGCCTGGCGCGATGGCCTCAATGCGCGCATCGGCTGGGGCGACGGCACGCTGATGCCGGTCGGGCAGGGCATTGGCGCGGCGGCGATCTACCGCACGCGCTACAAGCGCGTGGGACGGCTGATTCCGGCGCTGCGCAAGATCAGCTTCGACGCGCTGCGTCAGGCCGCCGAGCTGCAGCATCTGGCCGAAGGCGGACCGCTGGCGCAATCGCAGAACACGCGCTATCCGCTGGCCCAGGGCCCGATGACGCGCGTCTCCGACAGTCCCGCGTTCGCCGCCAAGGTCACCGAAGGCGGCGCGCTGCCGTTTCTGGCGCTGGCGCTGCTGCGCGGCGAGCAGGTGCTCGACATGCTGCGGCAGACCGCTGCGCTGGCCGGCGATCGCGTCTGGGGCGTGGGCATGCTGGGCTTCATTCCGCAGGCGCTGCGCGACGAGCAGTGCGAAGCGATCTGGAAGTGCCAGCCGCACGAGAAGCCGCAGTACGCCCTGATCGCGGGCGGTCGTCCCGACCAGGCCGCGGCCTTCGAATCGCGCGGCATCAAGACCTACATCCACGCACCGGCGCCGGCGCTGCTCAAGATGTACCTGGAGCAGGGCGCCAAGCGCTTCGTGTTCGAAGGCCGCGAATGCGGCGGCCACATCGGCCCGATCGCCAGCTTCCCGCTGTGGGAGCAGATGATCGAAGTGCTGCTCGACAACGTGAAGCCCGGCAGCGAAGCCGACGTTCACCTGATGTTCGCGGGCGGCATCAGCGACGCGCGCTCGGGCGCCATGCTGGCCGCGCTGACCGCGCCGCTGGCCGCGCGCGGCTTCAAGGTCGGTGCGCTGATGGGCACGGCCTATCTGTTCACGCACGAGATCGTGGCCACCGGCGCCATCGTGCCGGGCTTCCAGGAGCAGGCCGTGGCCTGCGATCGCACGGTCAATCTCGAAACCGGCCCGGGCCATGCCACGCGCTGCGCGGCGACGAAGTTCGCGCAGGACTTCTTCGACGCGCGCCGCGAACTCATGCGCGGCACGCATACCGCCGACGAGATTCGCGACGCGCTCGAAGACCTCAACATGGGCCGCCTGCGCATCGCCTCGAAGGGCAAGAACCGCGACGAATCGGGACAGGTGGTCGACATCGCGCCCGAGCAACAACTCACCGACGGCATGTACATGATCGGCCAGGTGGCGACACTCACCGATGCGCCGATGTCGATCGCCGATCTGCATGATCGCGTCAGCAACGGTGGTGCCTCGCTGCTGCAGCGTCTCGACGACGCCGTGAGCGCTCGCGTGGAACGTGCGCAGCCCTGTGACATCGCCATCGTCGGCATCGGCCTGATGCTGCCCAAGGCCGGCGATGCCGAAAGCTATTGGGACAACGTGCTCGGCAAGGTCAACGCGATCACCGAAGTGCCGCGCGAACGCTGGGACTGGCGCCTGTACTTCGACGCCGACCGTAATGCGAAGGACAAGATCTACAGCAAGTGGGGCGGCTTCATCGATGAGGTGATGTTCGACCCGACGCGCTTCGGCATTCCGCCCAAATCGATGAAGTCGATCGATCCGATGCAATTGCTCACACTCGAAGCCGTGAGTCGCGCGCTCGACGATGCCGGACTCGACGACTTCGATCGTGAACATACCAGTGTCATTCTGGGCGCCAGCGGCGGCGCCGGCGATCTGGGCTTGCAGTACGGCGTGCGATCGGAGCTGCCGCGCTTCGTCGCCGACCTCGATGCCGATGCCTACCAGCGCCTGCCCGAATGGAGCAACGAATCCTTCGCCGGCGTGCTGCTCAACGTGGCCGCTGGCCGCGTCACCAACCGAATGGATTTCGGTGGCCTCAACTTCATCATCGACGCCGCCTGCGCCTCGTCGCTGGCGGCGCTGTCGATGGCCTGCAACGAGCTGGAATCGGGCCGCAGCAACGTCGCCATCACCGGCGGCGTCGATACCGTGCAAAGCCCCTACGGTTTCATGTGCTTCGCCAAGACCGGCGCGCTGTCGCCCGAAGGCCGCGCCAAAACCTTCGACAAGAAGGCCGACGGCATCGTGATTTCCGAAGGCGTGACCATGGTCGTGCTCAAGCGGCTGGCCGATGCCGAAGCCGCGGGCGATCGCATCTACGCCGTGGTCAAGTCGGTGGCGGGATCCTCCGACGGCAAGGCGCTGGGCATGACCGCGCCGCGTCCCGACGGGCAGATCCGCGCGATCAACCGTGCCTACGGCAAGGCCGGCTTTTCGCCGTCCACGCTGGGCATGCTGGAAGCGCACGGCACCGGCACCGCCGTGGGCGACAAGGCCGAAGCCGAAACCATCACGCGCGCGCTCAAGGCGCATGGCGCGGCGCCCAAGTCGGTGGCGCTGGGATCGGTCAAGACCATCGTCGGCCACACCAAGGCCAGCGCCGGCATTGCCGGCCTGGTCAAGCTCGCGCTGTCGCTGCATCACCGCGTGCTGCCCGCGCACGTCAACGTCGACGATCCGCTCGACTCCATCGCCGAAGCCGCGTCGCCCGCGTTCCTGCTCAAGGAGCCGCGTCCCTGGCTGGCGAGCCCGGATGGCACGCCGCGTCGCGGCGGTGTATCCGCCTTCGGTTTCGGCGGCACCAACTTCCACGCCGTGGTCGAGGAATATCGCGACGGCATGGCGCATGCCGAAGTGCCCGGCGCGCGCAACTGGACGCAGGAACTCATCGTGTTCCGCGCCGCCGATGCGGCCGCGCTCAAGGCCGACGTCGAGCGCACGCTGGCGCTGGCCAAGGCCGGCAGCAAACTCAAGCTGGCGATGCTCGCCGCCAGTCTGGCGCGCGAGGCCGATCGCAAGCGCGGTGCAAAAGCCGCGCTGGCCTTCGCCACGCGCAACCGCGCCACGCTGATCGCCGACCTGGACGCCGCCGCCGCGCGCCTGGCCGGCGATGCCAAGCCGCTGCCGCCGCACATCAAGCTGGCGCTGGAGCGTCCGGCCGTTTCGCCCAAGCTCGGCTTCGTGTTCCCGGGCCAGGGCGCGCAGTACGTCAATATGGGCCTGGAGTCCGCGCTGTTCGTCGAGGAACTGCGCAGCGCCGTCGAGCGCGCCGACGCCACGCTGGCCGGCCTGCTGCCCGAGCGCCTGTCCCGGCGCATCTGGCCCGAATCGGCTTTCGATGCGGCCGGTGAAAAAGCACAGCAGCAGCGCCTGACCGACACGCGTTACGCGCAGCCGGCCATCGGCGCGATGTCGATGGGCTATCTGGCGTTCGCGCGTCGCCTGGGCCTGCAGGCCGTCGCCACGGCCGGCCACAGCTACGGCGAATTCACCGCGCTGCACGCGGCCGGTGTGATCGACGAGGCGAGCTTCCTGACGTTGTCCGCCGTGCGCGGCGCGGTGATGGCCGAGGCGGCCGGCAGCGGCATCGCCGGCGGCATGGCCGCGGTATCGGCCGCTCGCGAGCAGGTGACGAGCGCCATCGCGGCGTTCGCGGGCGTCAAGGTGGCCAACCACAACGCGCCCGAGCAGTCGGTGATCTCGGGCCCCGCCGCGCAGGTGGACGCCGCCATCGCCGCGCTGCAGGCCGCCGGCCTGCGGGTGACCAAGCTGCCGGTGTCGGGCGCTTTCCACACCGAACTGATGGCACCGGCCAAGGCGCCGCTGTCGGCGGCCATCGCCGACGCCGCTTTCAGCGAACCCGCCATCCCCGTGTATTCCAACGGCAGCGGCGCGCGCTATCCCAGCGGCGTCGACGCCATGCGCGCGCAGCTCGATGCCCACCTGCTGTCGAGCGTGGAGTTCGTGCGCGAAGTCGAAGCCCTGCATGCCGACGGCGTGCGCGTGTTCCTCGAACTGGGCCCCAAGAGCATTCTCGGCAACATGATCACCGCGACGCTGAGCGGCCGTGACGCGCGCTGCGTGTCGCTCGACGGGCAGGGTGGCGGTCTGCGCGGCCTGCTGTCGGGCCTGGCCGATCTTCTCGCGGCCGGCGTGGACTTCGAAGTCTCGCGCCTGTTCGCCGGCCGTCCGGTCGAAGTGCTGCCGCTGGCGCGCGTGGCCGAACTTTCGAAGCCGGCCGCCGTTCCGGCGACGGCCTGGTACATCTCGGGCGGCTACGCACGTCCGCACGCCGATCCGATCCTGCGCACCGGCGAGATTCCGCCGATGACGCTCGAGAAGGCGGCCGAGGCCAGGCAGGCCGTGGTGCAGAAGATCGCCGACTCGCTGCCCAAGCCCGAACCCGTCGTCATCCACACGCCGGCGCCCGCCCAGGCCTTGCCGGCAGCGGCTACCGCGCCGGCACCGCTGATGGCGGCCACCATGCTCGCGCAGAGTGGCGACGCCATCGCCGCGTATCAGGAAACCATGCGCCAGTTCCTGGGCCTGCAGGAGCGCGTGATGGCGCAGTTCCTCGGCACCGCTCCG
>JALRLM010000307.1 GCA_023254435.1 Hydrocarboniphaga sp. | reverse complement strand
GCGTTCCGCTGCGCCAGAAGCGCGCATCGGCAAGTGCAACTCGCTGGCCGGCGAAATCGGCGTCGCCGTGGCAGAAGGCCTCGATGCGCGCCCATTGAGCGGGCGGTGGCTCGAACGGAGCGGGCAGGGCAAAGGCCATGTCGATGCCCACGAGCAGGCGTCGCTTGCGCGTCTGCCGCGTGAGCCAGTGGAACACGTCGCTGCGCGTCCACGCGGCCTGCGGCGGCGCCACCAGCCGCGGCGCGCCGCGTCCGGGCCTGCACTGCGCCACGGCGATGCCGCGATAGCCCTTGCCCGCAGCGCCCGACCAGTCGATGGCGACGAAGCCGTCGAAGCGCATCGCGCTCAGGGCGTCGCGGGCTGCAGATGCGTGGCGTACCAGGCCAGCCAGCGCTGCCAGCGGTCGAGGATGTAGCTCGGCTTGTCGAGGCCGTGATGCTGGCCCGGGTAGATCACCAGCCGCGTCGGCACGCCGAGGCTGCGCAGCGCCTGATACATCTGCTCCTGCGCCAGCAGCGGCACGTTGTAGTCCTCGCTGCCGCCCATGAACAGCGTCGGCGTCTTGATGCGGTCGGCGTGCAGGAACGGATACGACACGCGCAGCCAGGCGTCGAGATGTTCCCAGGGCTTGCCGAGTTCGTGTTCGTAGTCGCGGATGTACTGATCGGTGCCGTAGCCCGCCAGCACGTTGGAGATCGACGCACCGCTCACCGCGGCCTTGAAGCGCGTGTCGCGCGCGATCACGTAGTTGGTCAGCATGCCGCCGTAGCTCCAGCCGCCCACCACGAGCTTTTCGCGATCGGCGACGCCCGCGGCCACCGCCGCATCGACGCCGGCCAGCACGTCGCCCACGTCGGGGCCGCCCCAGTTGGCGAACAGCGCGGCGGCGTAGTCGGTGCCGCGTCCGGTGGAGCCGCGCGGATTCATCGCCACCACCGCGTAGCCCTGGGCCGCGAACAGCTGCCAGTCGTAGCGGAAGCTGGCTTCGAACTGCGAAGCCGGTCCGCCGTGGATGAACAGCACGGTCGGCAGCGGTTTGCCGGCGGGCGCTTGCGCGGGCCGCGTGAGAAAGCCGTGCACTTCGGTGCCATCGGGGCTGCTGGCGCTCAGCGGCTCGACGTTCGCAAGCGTCAGCGTGCCCACGAAGGCGTCGTTCTGATGCGAGATCGCGCGGGGCTGGCCGCGCTGCCAGGCGGTGATTTCGGCCGGCTGCTTCGGCGCGCTGGCCAGCAGCGCGTAGCGGCCATTGGCACTGGCGTCGAAGTCGAACAGCGTGCCGCGTTCGCCCTCGTCGCGCAGCGTGCTGAGCTTGCCGCTGCGTGCATCGACGCGCGCCAGCATCGTGCGGCGATCCTGCTCGACCAGCACGGCGATGCCCTTGCCGCCGTCGATCCAGTGCGGAGCGGAGACGTTGCGATCCAGCGTCGCGGTGAGCTCCACCGCCGTGCCGCCGTCGGCGTCGATCACGGCGAGACCGTGCGTGGCGTATTCGATCAGCCGAGGCTCGCCGCCGCTCAGGTAGGCGATGCGCCGGCTGTCGGGGCTCCAGGCCAGGCGGCTTTCCCAGTCGGGCAGGTTGTCGGCGCGCGGGCTCGTGGTCAGCACGCGCTCCTTCGCGCCGGCCTGCGCGTCGATGACGTAGACGTTCCAGTCGTCGTCGCGGTCGGCGTCGCCCTGCGTGTGCAGGCCGCGCTTGCTGACGAAGGCGATGCGCTTGCCGTCGGGCGACCATGCGGGTGAGAGATCGTCCCAGTCGCCGTGCGTCAGCGATTCGATCTTGCCGCTGGCGACGTCGAGCAGCGCCAGGTGCGCGCGCTGCGACCTCAGGTAGCCGTCCACGTCCTGCTTGAACTGGAAGCGGTCGATGACGATGGGCGGCGGCGTTTGGTCCGGGTCATCTGCGTCGTCGTCGCGGGACTCGCCGGACTTGTCGTCACCGCTCACGCCGGCATCGGGCCTGGGTGATTCCGGTCGGGCCTCGCTGGCCGGGGCGAGTCTGGCCTTCTTCGGCTCGGGGTCGTGGACCACGAGCACGATGCGCTGGCCGTCGGGCGACCAGTCGAAGTCGACGACGTCGCCCGGCGAGGCTCCGATCTGCTGCGCCTCGCCACCGCGCAGGTCGAGTCGCCAGAGTTGCGTCGGCGCATCGTCGTCGCCGCTGCGGTTGGCGAGAAAGGCGATGGATCGTCCGTCCGGGGAGAACGCCGGACTGCTGATGCCCTGCTCGCCGAACGTCAGCTGGCGCTGCGAGCGGCCGTCCCAATCTGCAAGCCACAGCTGCGTGATGGTCTGGTCGTCGGCTAGGCTCGTGGTATCGACGGTGTAGGCGATCTGCTGGCCATCCGGCGAAAGGCGCGGCGACGCCACGACCTTGATGCGCGCGAAGTCCGCAGGCTGCAGCGTGGCGGCCTGCAGGGGCAGCGACAGGCCCAGCGCGAGCCAGGCCAGATGACGATTGAGCATGGAGCGATCCGGAAGCGGGTTTTTATTCGGTCGGCGCCATCGGCACGCGCGCCAGCAGCTTGTCGAGCTGGTTGGCGAAGGCCTGGCGATCGCGCTGGTGAAACGCCGGCGGGCCGCCGGTTTCCATGCCGGCGCCGCGCAGGTCGGTCATGAAGTTACGCATCGACAGATGCTGGCGCACGTTGTCGGCGGTGTAGAGCTCGCCGCGCGGGTTCAGCGCCTGCGCGCCTTTCTCTACCACGGCCGCGGCCAGTGGAATGTCGGCGGTGATCACCAGGTCGCCGCGCTGCGACCACTCGGTGATGGCCTTGTCGGCCACGTCGATGCCCTGCGGCACCACCACGCTGCGGATGCGGCTGGATCGCGGCACGGCCAGCGCGGCGTTGGCGACGAGAACGAGGTCGATCTGCCGGCGCTGCGCGGCGCGGAACAGAATCTCCTTGATCACCTTGGGGCAGGCGTCGGCGTCGACCCAGATTTTCATGCAGCGATCATCGGCTAGGAAAGCGCGATGATGGCATGCATGTGCCGGCGCGTTCAGTCGTCGGTGGCCGAGGGCGTGGCCGGCGCGGGCTCGGCCAGCAGGTCGTTGAGATCGTCGATGTAGCCGTCGAGCGAGTCGGCGCTGTAGCCCCTGCGGATCACGCGGATGGTGCCGTCGCGGCCGATCATGAACATGTGCGGGATGCCCTTGATGCCGTAGGCCTCGGCGGCTTTCTCGCGCGGATCGTAGGTCAGCGTCATCTCCCACTTCTTGTGGGCGAGCTTGCGCTGCAGCTGGCGCAGCACTTTCTTCTGCTGCTTGAAGTTGACGCCGATGACGCGCACCTGCTCGGTACCGGCCACGCGCTGAGTATTTTCGAGCATCGGCAGCTCCTGCATGCAGGGGCCGCACCAGGTCGCCCAGAACGTCACGATCACCACCTTGCCGCGATAGTCGCTGATGCGGATGGCTTCGCCTTCGGCGTCGTCGCCGACTTCGTCGAAAGGCACGTCGCCGACGGCGTAGTCGGCCCGTGCGCTCGCCGGCAGCAGCGTGCACAGCAGCAGGACGGCCAGCAGGGCCCGGCGGGGCAGGCGAAGCAGCGCAATCATGATCGGGACCGACGAGGAGCGAGCGCCCAGCTTAGGTACAGCTCATGTCATCGCCGTGAGGAAAAGCCCTTTGCGTGCCAGCCCGACTGTGCGGCCGCGCACAGCGGCCGTGAGCCGGGCTCGGCCGCTCAGCGCCACTGCGCCCGCAGGGCCTGATAGGCCTCCTCGCGCACCAGCAGGTCCAGATGGCCGATGCCGGCGCCGATCCATTGCCGTCCGGTATCGATCGGCAGGCTGCGCTCGCCATCGGGATCGCGGCCCAGCGCGCTGGCCACGGGCACCAGGCCGTCGCCGAACAGCTGGTCGCGCCAGTCGCCCGCGCTGGCGCCCGTGGTGCCGGCCAGGGCCGAGATCGCCACGCCGCGCGGCAGGCCGATGGCGCTGGGCCGGCGTTCGGCGCGGTCGAAGCGGTCCAGGCCCTGCCAGTCCTCGTCGACGAGGCTGCCGTGGCGCAGGTCGGTGATACCGGCGCTGCGCAGCTTGCCGAGCGCCGCCAGCGGCGCGCTGTAGGGCGACAGGCCGATCAGCGACTGCAGGCCTTGGCCGCCGCGCTCCAGCGGCGCGCCCAGATGCGGCGTGCCCAGGAACACCAGGCGCTGGAGCTGCGACGGCCAGCGATGGCCGGCCAGCTGCGCGTAATGACAGGCACTGCGCGCCAGCAGGCCGCCCATGCTGAAGCCGACGATGGCCAGCTCGGTGACGGGTGTCTGCGCATCGGCCAG
>JALRLM010000270.1 GCA_023254435.1 Hydrocarboniphaga sp. | reverse complement strand
AGGTCAGCATTGCCGGCCTGCCAGCTCTGGAAGAAACGCGCTCGCTGTCGCGCTATGGCCTTTCACAGGTGACGGTGATCTTCAAGAACGGCACCGACATCTTCTGGGCGCGCAACCTCATCAACGAGCGGCTGCAAGGCGCCAAGAGTCAGCTTCCGACCGGCATCGAGCCCGAAATGGGGCCGATCGCCACCGGCCTCGGTGAAATCTTCCTCTATACCGTGCATGCGGATGACAAGGCGCGGCAGCCCAATGGGCAGCCGTATGACGCCACGGCACTCCGCACCTTGCAAGACTGGATCATCCGGCCACAGTTGCGTCAGGTCGCGGGCGTCACCGAGGTCAACACCATCGGCGGCTTTGAGAAGCAATTTCACGTCACGCCCGATCCGGCGCGTCTGATGGCCTACAACCTGAGCTTCGAGGACGTGGTCAAGGCGCTGGAGAAGAACAACACCAACGTCGGCGCAGGTTACATCGAGAAGAACGGCGAGCAGTATCTAATCCGCTCGCCCGGACAGGTCAGTGACATCACGGGCATCGAGCGCGTCATCGTCGCGCATCGGGATGGCGTTCCGATCACGGTACGCGACGTGGCTGAAGTCGCCTTCGGCAAGCAACTGCGTACCGGTGCGGCGACCCGCGACGGCGCGGAAACGGTGCTGGGCACGGCGGTGATGCTGATTGGCGACAACAGCCGGACAGTTTCGAGCGCCGTCTCGGCCAAGCTTGCGGAAATCAACAAAACGCTCCCGAAGGGCGTCACCGCTGACCCGGTCTACGACCGTACCGTGCTGGTCGAGAAGACCATTTCAACAGTGCAGAAGAACCTTCTGGAAGGCGCGATCCTAGTCGTCGTAGTGCTGCTGCTGATGCTCGGCAACGTGCGAGCGGCACTGCTCACCGCGATGGTGATCCCGCTATCGATGTTGATGCTGATGACCAGCATGGTGCAGACCAAAGTCAGCGCGAACCTGATGAGCCTGGGTGCACTCGACTTCGGCCTGATCGTTGATGGTGCGGTGATCATCGTCGAGAACTGCATCCTGAGACTCGCAGCGCAACAGCATCACCACGGCCGGCTTCTGAATCTGCAGGAGCGCATGCAGACGGTGTTCGTGGCAACGCGCGAAGTCTTTACGCCAAGCCTGGTCAGCGTGCTGGTCGTGATTCTCGTCAACTTGCCGATCCTCGCGTTGACGGGTGTCGAAGGCAAGATGTTCCAACCCATGGCCCTGGCCGTGATCATGGCGCTGGTCTCCGCGCTGGCATTGTCCTTGACGTTCATTCCCGCGGCGGTGGCGCTCCTGCTGAGCGGCCGAATCGAGGAGAAGGACAACTTCATCGTCCGCAGCGCCAAGCGCGTCTACGGGCCCGTGCTGGCGACTGCTCTGAAGCTGCGAGTGGTCTTCGTCGCCGGTGCCGTTGTATTCGTGATCTTCTGCGGTTGGATGGCGTCCCGCATGGGCTCAGAGTTCATCCCGAGTCTCGATGAGGGCGATCTGGCGGTGCAGGCGCTGCGCATTCCGGGCACGAGCCTGACGCAGTCGCTGGAAATGCAGTTCCAGATTGAAAAGGCGGTGATGAAAGTACCGGAGGTGAAAACTTACTTCGCCCGGGTCGGCACCGCCGAAGTCGCCACCGATCCGATGCCGCCGAACATTTCGGACGGCTACGTGATGCTGAAAGATCACAAGGACTGGCCGACTCCGCAGCGAGCCAAGGCGGAAGTCGTCAAGGATATTGAAGCGCGCCTGGAAGGCGTGCCCGGCAATGCCTACGAGATCAGCCAGCCGATCCAGCTTCGTTTCAACGAGCTGATCTCGGGCGTGCGTTCCGATCTCGGCATCAAGGTCTACGGCGACGATTTGGGCGAGCTGCTGAAAACCGGCAACGCGATCGCCAAGGTCCTCAACAGCATTCCGGGTGCCGAAGGGGTGAAGGTCGAACAGGTCGCAGGCTTGCCGGTGCTGTCCATTGAACCCAACCGCAACGCGCTGTATCGCTACGGTCTAAACGTCAGCGACGTGCAGGACGCTGTCGGCGGCCACTGGTGGTGAGGAGGCCGGACAGTTGTTCGAGGGTGACCAGCGCTTCGCGTTAGTCGTGCGTTTGCCTGAGCGACTGCGCAGCGATCTGAACTCGCTTCAACGCCTGCCGGTGCCGCTGCCCAATGGTGGTTATGTGCCGCTGGGTGAAGTCGCGAGCCTGAATCTCGCGCCGGGACCGAATCAGATCAGCCGAGAGAATGGCAAGCGAAGGCTGGTCGTATCAGCCAATGTGAAGGGTCGCGATCTGGGCGGCTTCGTCACCGAGGTCCAGCAGAGAATCGCCGAGCAGGTAAAGCTGCCGACCGGCTATTGGCTGGCTTACGGCGGTACCTTCGAGCAACTGCAATCGGCCACGCAGCGGCTGAGCTTGCTGGTGCCGATCACGCTGGCGCTGATCTTTGCGTTGCTGGGTGTGGCCTTTGGCTCGGCCAAGGACGCGGCGCTGATCTTCAGCGGTGTGCCGCTGGCTTTGACCGGCGGCATCGTCGCGCTGTGGCTACGCGACATTCCGATGTCGATCACCGCCGGTGTGGGGTTCATCACGCTGTCGGGCGTCGCGGTGCTGACCGGCGTGGTGCTGGTATCCGCCATTCGCGATCGACTGGCACATGGTGACGACATCGACACCGCGATCTCTGAAGGCGCAATGCTGCGACTTAGGCCGATCCTGATGGTGGCAATGGTGGCGGCGCTCGGCTTCCTGCCGATGGCGTTGAACACCGGCACCGGCGCCGAGGTGCAGCGTCCGCTGGCGACGGTCGTCATCGGCGGCATCCTGTCATCGACGCTGCTGACTTTGCTGGTGCTGCCGGGCCTGTACCGCATGGCGTGGCGACGCCGGCCTGAGCTTGTCCCTGCCACGCCCGCTCCCAAGGAGATCCACGCATGAAACTCGTGAAAGCGTTTATCCACCACGTCCGCACGCCGGACGTGGTGCAGGCACTGGCGGATGCGGGTTACCGCAATCTGACCGTGCAAGACGTGAAAGGCATGCTCAAGCCGATCGACGAAAGCGAAAACAGCTATTCACGAGACGGCGCGGGGCTGGTGATCTCAGAGGCCCGGTTGTCGCTGGTCTGCGAAGACGCCGAGGTCGAGGCCGTCACGTCGATCATCAGAACCGTTGCTCGGATCGGCCCGCACATTTCGGGCTGGGTATACGTCAGCCCGGTGGAACAGGCGTTGCCAATCGGCCCGTGACTTTACGAGCCCCGCCGGCATCAATGGTCGGCGGGGCTGGTCAAGTATCGAATGAAGAAGGAGATTTGAAATGAATACCGAACAATCCCCGGCGGGACCTCGCGCCACTGGCTTGCTATGTCCTGAGTGCCGCGTCGACCTGCTGATGACCGAGCGCAAGAACGTCGAAATCGATTATTGCCCAACTTGTCGAGGCGTTTGGCTTGAGCGAGGCGAACTGGACAAGATCATCGAACACAGCGCGGCCGAACTGAAATCCGTACGAATGATGGAGCCGATTTCAGATCAGACACGCTCTTCATCGCACGGCGGACATAGACAGCGCGGCTATGACGATCATGGGATCGGGCGAAAGCGGAAGTCCTGGCTGCAGGAGCTATTCGATTAAAGCCCGGTCTTGACACGACGGCGGTGAAGATGAAACCGACCAAAGCTCGAAAGAGCCGCCCAATTCTGCCGACCGCCGATCGGCTCTCGTCGCGACAACTGAAATTAATCATCCTTGCAGCGGTGTCCTTTGCGGTCATCGCTGCCGTGGGTGCTGTCTGGAACAATATTTTCCCGGTGCGCGAAGAAGACTTGGTCGAGGTGGCATGGACGCATGAGTGCAGATGCGTTGACGGCTGGATGAACTCGTTGCGGGCCGATGGCTTCGTCGTGCGCGACTACGAACTCGAAAATCTCCGTGCGAGGCGGCAAATCTGGCACGTTCCAAACGCGGTGCATGGCTGTCACCCGGCCGTTTATCTGGGGTATGTCCTCGACGGTCATGTGCCGCCGGCTCTGATACGCCGACTCGGGCGTGAACATCCCTCGGCAATCGCACTGATCCAGGTGAGTCCGAAGGCTGAAAGCGGCGACGCTGCGCCCACCTCCACGGAGCATTTCGAGTTACTAAACCGCGACGGAACGCGGGTACCGTGGCCGCCCAGTTCGTATCCCGACCCTTCACAGCATTTATAGAGCTGCTGATATAGGGCCGCCAGATTGAACGTCTAAATGTCCATCAACTGCTATTTCGCTGAACTTTTAAGGGGTATTCCCAATGAGTGACGGTCACGATCACACCGCTGGTGCCAATCCCAAGTCGATGTGGATTGCCTTGTGTCTCACTGGCAGTTTCATGCTCGCCGAATTCATCGGCGGTGTGCTGAGTAGCAGCCTTGCGCTGATCTCGGATGCCGCGCACATGCTCACCGACACGGCCGCTTTGGGGATCGGGCTGTTCGCGATTCACATGGCTCGGCGGGCAGCCGATCAGCGACGAACCTTCGGTTATGCGCGTTCCGAGATCATCGCGGCTGCATTCAATGCCGGCATGCTATTCGTCGTCGCGATCTACATCCTATTCGAGGCCTACCAGCGTCTCCGGAATCCGCCCGAAATTCAGTCGTCGGCGATGCTGATCATCGCGGTGTTAGGGCTGGTCGTGAACTTGATCTCGATGAAGGTGCTGTCGAGTGGCAAGGACCACAATCTCAATATGAAGGGCGCGTACCTGGAAGTCTGGAGCGACATGCTGGGCTCATTGGGTGTCATCGGCGGCGCCCTGTTGATCCGTTTCACGGGGTGGACGTGGGTCGATCCGATCATTGCAGTGGCTATCGCGCTTTGGGTGTTGCCACGCACCTTGAGCCTGATGCGCGAGAGCGTGAACGTGTTGCTGGAGGGGGTTCCGGCCGGTGTCGACCTTTCCGACATCGAAAAGACCATCGCCTCCAGTGCCGGCGTGCGGGGTGTGCATGACCTGCACGTTTGGGCGATCACGACCGGCAAAAGCAGTCTGAGCGCTCACGTCCTTCTCGAACCCTCCGCCGACTTCGACGCGGTCCGAATCGATGTCGCATCCCAGCTGGAAAAGAAATTTAATCTTCACCACAGCACACTTCAATGCGAGCGTGAAGCCTGCGAGGCTGGAGAGGAATGTGGGATCACCGAATCGCATGGGGAGGGTCACGACCACGACTCGCACCTGCATGCCGAGCATTGAGGCTGGTCAGGACTTGTCGCAACTGAACGCTTCAGGATCACCGCAAAGTCGGAGTGTCGGAGCTTGACTCTGGATCATGGTCCAGGGTTTATAGTCTTGTCGTCCGAACGATCGGGTATGAATACCAGACAGCCGACTCTGTCCGGCACACCACTCAAGAGCTAAGATCCTTCCATGCTGCGTCGCCTCCTCATTCTCGTTTTCGTCATCGCCAACCTGACCTCACAGGTCAGCGTGGCGTATGCGTGCGCAATGATGGGACCGACGAAAGTCGTGTCGGCGCAGTGCTGCTGCAAGACGGGAGCAATGGTGCCGAGTTGCGCGGCAGCGGCCGGCGACAAGGATTGTTGTCAGAAAGTTGTCAAGGTGTCGGCCGGCCCGACCGACGAGCTTGCGAGTGTAGCGGCCGACGTCAAGGTGCCCAGTTTCGATCCCTTGCCGGTGCCGGCGGCGCAGACGGCGGAGTTTCCGCTGGTTGCATTCAACGCTCAGCGTGAGCGGGACGAGTGGACCGAATATGATCCGGATCATCCCCACGGCACCTCGCTTTACCTGAGCACGCAAAGACTGCGTCTATAGAAAACCCGCGTTTCGATCCGGGCTAACGCCCATTGGCCTTTGCTGAATTCTTCAGTAACGGCATTTCTTCGAAATGTGAGGTTTCCCATGTCTACCCCGTTCATTTCGCGCGCCGTATTCGGCGTGCTGTTTCTCTCCGCTGCTCTCTCGAATCCCGCGCAAGCGCGTCCTTCCGATCCTGGCTGGCATCCCGTTTTGATGATGCCGACGAGCAGCGCGCAAGAGGCAATTTCTACTCCTCAGCGTTGGTATGGCCCGCGCGGCACCATTGCTTGGCCGTCAGTTCATGACCCTCTGCTGGCAACGCCTACAACGCCTATCCGGCCGGCACGCTGGATCGGCCCGCGCGGCACGATTCCCACTTCAAAGTGAGCCACCGATCTCCCGGCGCGTGCTGCGCCGGGAGATTTTGCCTG
>JALRLM010000172.1 GCA_023254435.1 Hydrocarboniphaga sp. | reverse complement strand
GTGTCGATGGGCCTGGGTCCCATCATGGCGATCTACCAGGCTCGCCTGATGAAGTACCTGCATCACCGCGGCCTCAAGGACATGACCAACCGCAAGGTCTGGTGCTTCTGCGGCGACGGCGAGATGGACGAGCCGGAATCCGTCGGTGCGCTGGACATCGCCGATCGCGAGAAGCTCGACAACCTGGTGTTCGTGGTCAACTGCAACCTGCAGCGCCTCGACGGTCCGGTGCGCGGCAACGGCAAGATCATCCAGGAGCTCGAAGGCTACTTCCGTGGCGCGGGCTGGAACGTCATCAAGGTGGTCTGGGGCGGCGCCTGGGATTCGCTGATCGCGCGCGATGCCAGCGGCAAGCTGGTCGACGTGATGAACGAAACCGTCGACGGCGAATACCAGAGCTACAAGGCGCGTGGCGGTGCCTTCACGCGCGAGCACTTCTTCGGCAAGTATCCGGAGCTGGAACGTCTCGTCGCCACCATGAGTGACGAGGAGATCGCCGCGCTGCCGCGCGGTGGCCACGATCCGCACAAGGTCTACGCCGCCTATGCGGCGGCGATGAAGCACACCGGTTCGCCGACCGTGATCCTGGCCAAGACCGTCAAGGGCTATGGCATGGGCGAGGCCGGCGAAGGCCAGAACATCACCCACCAGCAGAAGAAGATCGGTCTCGACGCGCTCAAGAAGTTCCGCGACCGCTTCAAGATTCCGGTTCCGGACGACCAGCTCGAGAAGCTGCCGTTCTACAAGCCGGCCGAAGATTCGCCGGAAATGAAGTACCTCAAGGCGCGTCGCGCCGAGCTCGGCGGCTCGCTGCCGGCTCGCGTGATCAAGCCCGAATCGCTGCCGATTCCGCCGCTGTCGACTTTCCAGCGCCTGCTCGACGGCACCGGCGAGCGCGAGATCAGCACCACGATGGCCTTCGTGCAGATGCTGCAGATGCTGATCCGCGACAAGAACGTGGGCAACCGCGTGGTGCCGATCATTCCGGACGAAGCGCGCACCTTCGGCATGGAAGGCATGTTCCGCCAGCTCGGCATCTATTCGATCGTCGGCCAGAAGTACAAGCCCGAAGACGCCGACCAGCTCGCCTTCTACAAGGAAGACATCAAGGGCCAGATCCTCGAAGAAGGCATCACCGAATCGGGCGCCATGTCGAGCTGGATCGCGGCCGGCACGGCCTACGCGAACCACGGCATCAACCTGCTGCCGTTCTACACCTTCTACTCGATGTTCGGCTTCCAGCGCGTGATGGACCTGTGCTGGGCCGCGGGCGACATGCGCGCGCGTGGCTTTTTGCTCGGCGCCACCGCCGGCCGCACCACCATCAATGGCGAAGGCCTGCAGCACGAAGACGGCCACAGCCTGGTCATGGCCGGTCTGGTTCCGAACTGCGTGTCCTACGATCCGGCCTTCGCCTACGAGCTGGCGGTGATCATCCGTCACGGCCTCAAGGAGATGATCGAGGAGCAGAAGGACCGCTACTACTACCTGACCATCTACAACGAGAACCACCAGCATCCGCCGATGCCCGAAGGCGTCGAAGACGGCATCGTGCGCGGCATGTATCGCTACAAGGCCGAAGCCAAGCCGGCCAAGACGCACGTGCAGCTCATGGGCTCGGGTTCGATCATGCGCGAAGTCATCGCCGCCGCCGATCTGCTGCGCGAGGACTGGGGCGTGACCAGCGACATCTGGAGCGTGCCGAGCTTCAACGAACTGGCCCGCGACGGTCGCGAGACCGAGCGCCAGAACCTGCTCAATCCGGGCAAGGACGCCAAGCCCTACGTCGCGCAGTGCCTCGAAGGCATGAGCGGCCCGGTGATTGCGTCCACCGACTGGGTGCGTGCCTACGCCGAAAGCATCCGTCCCTATGTGACGCAGCCCTTCCACGTGCTGGGCACCGACGGCTTCGGCCGTTCGGACAACCGTCCGGCGCTGCGCGACTTCTTCGAAGTCGATCGCCGCTGGATCGTGGTCAAGGCGCTCAAGGCGCTCAACGAGCAGAAGCTGGTGCCGGCCGAACGCGTGGCGCAGGCGATCAAGATTTACGGTATCAAGCCGAATCGCGCCGCTCCCTGGACGGTGTAAGGACACGACATGAGCAAACTCGTTGAAGTGAAAGTGCCGGACATCGGCGACAACCACGACGTGCCCGTGATCGAACTGCTGGTCGCCGAAGGCGACAGCGTGTCGCCCGAGCAGCCGCTGCTGGTGCTGGAGTCGGACAAGGCGACCATGGAAGTGCCGGCGCCGCAGGGCGGCGTCATCAAGAGCCTCAAGATCAAGGTCGGCGACAAGGTCAGCGCCGGCTCGCTGATCGGCCAGCTCGAACTCGAAAGCGCGGCCAAGGCCGAGCCCGCGAAGGCCGAATCCAAGAGCGAAGCGCCCAAGGCCGCAGCCAAGGCCGAAGCCCTGCCCGAGGTCAAGAAGGCCGAAGCCCCCGCGCCCAAGAAGGCCTCGGGTGGCGGCAGCATCGCGGTGACGGTGCCCGACATCGGCGACTTCTCCGGCGTGCCGGTGATCGAAGTGCTCGTGAAGGACGGCGACGAGGTCAAGGCCGAACAGCCGCTGCTGGTGCTGGAGACCGACAAGGCGACGATGGAAGTGCCGAGCCCGGCCGACGGCGTCGTGCAGGGTTTCAAGCTCAAGGTCGGCGACAAGCTCAGCAAGGGCGACGCCATCTGCTCGCTGCTGGGTGCGGGCGGCTCCGAATCCGCGCCTGCTGCCGAAGCTCCGGCTAAGAGCGAAAAGAGCGAAGCGCTCAAGCCGGCACCGGCCGCTGCGGCCGCGGCCGCGCCGTCCAAGCCCGTGACGAAGAAGAGCGGCGGCGAAACCGCCGTGACGATTCCCGACATCGGCGATTTCAAGGGCGTGCCGGTCATCGAAGTGCTGGTCAAGGACGGTGACGAGGTCAAGCCCGAGCAGCCGCTGCTCGTGCTCGAAACCGACAAGGCCACCATGGAAGTGCCGAGCCCGGCCGGCGGTATCGTGCAGGGCTTCAAGATCAAGGTCGGCGACAAGGTCACGCAGGGCGACGCGGTGTGCACGCTCAAGGGCGAAGGCGCCGCCGAGGACGTGCACGACCCGGCGCCGGCTCCCGCGGCCAAGGCCGAGTCGAGCCCGGCCCAGCCCGCTGCGGCCGCGCCGAAGGCCGAAGCGCCCGTGGTGGAATCGCCGCAGGCCGCCAGCGGCAAGCCCGGCGAACTGCCCTATGCCGGCCCGGCCACGCGCAAGTTCGCGCGCGAGCTCGGTGTCGATCTGAGCAAGGTCGCGGGCACCGGCAAGCGCGGCCGTATCGTCATCGAAGACGTG
>JALRLM010000163.1 GCA_023254435.1 Hydrocarboniphaga sp. | reverse complement strand
CGGCTCGACACTCGCGGGATGGTCACGCGGCAGGATCTCGGCATGCTCGCGCACCTGCTCCAGCATGCCGGCGTCGCGCACCAGGTCGGCGATACGGAAACTCATCAGGCCGGTCTGCGCCGTGCCCAGCACCTGACCGGGGCCGCGCAGGGCCAGGTCCTTCTCGGCGATCAGGAAGCCGTCGGTGCTGTCGCGCAGGATGCCCAGGCGCTCCTGGGCCAGCGCGGAGAGCGGGGCCTGATAGAGCAGCACGCAGTGACTGGCCAACGCCCCGCGACCCACCCGCCCGCGCAGCTGATGCAGTTGCGCCAGCCCGAGCCGCTCGGGGTTCTCGATGATCATCAGGCTGGCATTGGGCACGTCGACGCCGACCTCGATCACCGTGGTCGCCACCAGCAGTTGCGTGCGACCTTCCTTGAAGTCGCGCATCTGCGCTTCCTTCTCGTCGCCCTTGAGCCGGCCGTGGACGAGGCCGATCTGCAGATCCGGCAGAAACTCCCGCAATTGCGCGGCGGTGACTTCGGCGGCCTGGGCGTCGAGCTCTTCGGATTCCTCGATCAGCGTGCAGACCCAGTAGGCCTGTCGTCCGGCGCGGCAGGCTTCCCCGATGCGGCCGACCATTTCGTCGCGCTTGGCGTTGTTGAGCACCACCGTCGTCACCGGCGTGCGGCCCGGCGGCAGCTCGTCGATGACCGAGACATCGAGATCGGCGTAGACGGTCTGCGCCAACGTGCGCGGGATCGGCGTGGCCGACATGATGAGCTGATGCGGCGACGAGCCCTGCGGACCTTTATCGCGCAAGGAAAGCCGCTGCTGCACGCCGAAGCGATGCTGCTCGTCCACCACCACCAGCGCGAGCCTGGAAAAACTCACGCTGCTCTGAAACACCGCATGCGTGCCGACGACGATGCGTGATTCGCCCGAGGCGACACGCGCCAGGCGCGCCTCTTTCTCGCTCTTGCGCAGCTTGCCGGCGATGAATTCCACCGCGATGCCCAGCGGCGCGAACCAGCGCGACAGGTTCAAGTGATGCTGTTCGGCCAGCAGCTCGGTCGGCGCCATCAGCGCGCTCTGGAAACCCGCACGCGCCGCCGCCAGCATGGCCGCGGCGGCGACCACGGTCTTGCCGCTGCCGACGTCGCCCTGCACCAGCCGCAGCATCGGCCGCTTCGCGCTCACGTCGCGCGCCACCTCGCCGATGACCTTGCGCTGCGCATTGGTGAACTGGAATGGCAGCACGCCCTGCAGCGCATCGGCGGCGCCGGTCAGTGCATCGATGAGCGGCGCCGGGCGACCGCGCACCTGTGCGCGCAGCAGGCGCATGCACAGCTGGTGCGCGAGCAGTTCCTCATTGATGAGCCGGCGCTGCGCCGCATGCGTGCCGGCGACCAGCAGCGCGGCGTCCGCGGGCGACGGCGGCGTATGCACGATGCGCAGCGCGGCCAGCGTCTCCGGGCCATCGAGCCCCGGCAATTGTGCCGACAGCGCATGATCGCCGCCGGCCGCCGCCACCGCGCGCTCGACCAGACGGCGCAGGCGCGCCTGCGTGACGCCCGTGGTCAGCGGATAAATGGGCGTGAGGCCCTGCGCGATCTCGAAATCGGCCACGTCGTCGGCGACGCGGTATTCGGGATGCACCATCTCGAAACCGGCGGAGCCGAAGCGCAGGCTGCCGAAAGCCTGCACCCAGCGGCCGTTCTTGAAGGCATTGCGCTGGGCATCGTTGAAATAGAAGAAGCGCAGCAGCAGCGAACGCCCGCCATCGCCGACGACCACGCGCAGCGAGCGGCGCCCGCCGTAGCGCACTTCGGAGGCCTCGACGCGGCCGCGCACCAGCGCGTCCTCGCCGTCGCGCAGGTCGGATAGCGCGACCAGCCGGCTGCGGTCTTCGTAGCGCAGCGGCAGATGAAACAGCAGGTCCTGCAGAGTCTCCAGCCCGAGCGCGCGCAGCACGCCGGCGAACTGGGAATTGACGCCTTTGAGCGAGGACAGCGGGCTTTGCAGCCCGCCGTCCTGAACCGGACTCGCCCGTGATTTCAGGGCGAGCAGCTCAGTCGATGACGATGATGGCGTCGGCTTCCACGCGCGAACCCTTGGGCAGCGCGGCAACGCCGATGGCGGCGCGCGCCGGATACGGCTGCGCGAAGTACTGGCCCATGATCTCGTTGACCTTGGGGAAGTGCGTCAGGTCGGTCAGGAACACGTTGAGCTTGGCGACCTGCGCCAGCGAACCACCGGCGGCCTTGGCCACCGCGGCGAGGTTCTTGAACACCTGGTGGATCTCGTCCTCGATGCTCGCGTTGACCAGGTCCATGGTCTTGGGATCGAGCGGGATCTGGCCCGAGAGATACACGGTGTTGCCGCAGCGCACAGCCTGCGAGTAGGTGCCGATGGCGGCGGGGGCTTCTTCGGTATGGATGATCTGACGGGACACGGGGGACTTATTTCCTGAGGCTTTCTTCGGGGGAATGCACAGGCGGAGCCTGATGCTCCAGCTTGTGCCGAAGCCGAAGGTTAAGCAGTTCCACCGCCACCGAAAAGGCCATCGCCACGTAAACGTAGGCCTTGGACACGTGCACGTGCGCACTTTCGACCGCCAGCACGAGGCCGATCATGACCAGAAACGCCAGCGCCAGCATCTTCACGGTCGGGTGCGCATCGACGAAACGCGACAGCGGCCCGGAGAAGAACATCATCGAAATGATGGCGATGACGATGGCCGCGACCATCACCGGCAGATTGTTGGTCATGCCCACGGCGGTGATCACCGAGTCCAGCGAGAACACAATATCCAGAATCATGATCTGCACGATCACGGCGGCGAAACTCGCGGTCTTGCCCTTGGGAACGGCTTCGCCCGCGGCGGCGTGATCGCCCGCGCTGAGCATTTCGATGATCTCCTTGCCGGCCTTGTAGAGCAGGAACAGGCCGCCGAAGAACAGCACCAGGTCGCGGCCCGACACGCCCAGCGAGCCCAACGCGAACAGAGGCTCGGTGAGCCCGGCCAGCCAGGCCAGCGAGAACAGCAGCGCCACGCGGGTCAGCAGCGCACCGGCCAGACCCAGCGTGCGGGCGCGGCCCTGCTGCGCCTTGGGCAGCTTGGAGACGAGAATCGAGATGAAGATGACGTTGTCGATGCCCAGCACGATTTCGAGGGCGGTCAACGTCAGCAGGGCGGCCCACATTTCGGGGTTGGCCAGCACTTCCATGAATAGGGGACTCGGGAGAAATACGGGGAATACCGTAAGGGCATCATAGCGGGTCGTCGCCGCTGTCACGAAAATTTCGCCGGCCTGTCATCGCAATGGCGCCAGGGCTTCATAGCCTGCATGCGGGAAACTCGATTCGGAAGACCACGACATGCGCATCGCCTACGGAGTCATGGGGTACGGACGCGGCCACGCCATGCGCAGCCTCAGCGTGCTGCCGGCGCTGGCCCAGGAGCACGAAATCACGGTGTTCACGGCCGGCGACGCCTACGAGGTGCTGGCACCGCGCTTCCCCACCGTGCGCATCCCGATGATCGGCTACCGCTACAACAGCCGCGGCGGACACTCGCTGCCGCGCACGCTGGGCGAAAACCTGGGACCGATGGCCGATCTGATGCTGCGCGGCCCGGGCATGGAAGGCGTGGAGCGCGAATTCCGCGATCGCGGCATCCAGCTGGTGATCTCCGACTCCGAGGCCTGGACGCATCGCGCGGCGCAGCGCCTCAAACTGCCCCGCATCAGCTTCGACCACGTCGGCATCATCGCCTGGTGCAAGCCGCACTTTCCTGCCGACCTCTACCTGGCCGGCCTGCGCGACGGCCTGGGCTATCGCGCGCTGATGGGCCAGCCCGAACGCATCCTGATTTCGAGCTTCTACCCGGCCGAACCGCTGCACGCCGGCACGCGCATCGTCGGCCCGATGCTGCGCGACGAGGTGCTGCGCGCCGGCGCGGTCAGCCGCGGCAGCGAGCCCAAGAACTTCCTGCTGGCCTACTTCAACAAGGGCGAACACCAGTACCGCCCGCACATCGACCGCGCGCTGCGACTGCTCGACTGCCCGGTGGTGGTCTACGGCACGCCGAATCGCGGCAAGAGCGACAACATCGAGTTCCGCGCGCCCAGCAACGAGTGGTTCATCAACGACCTCGCCCATTGCCGCGGCGTCCTCAGCACGGCCGGCAACCAGCTCATCGGCGAAGCCATCCACTTCGGCAAGCCGGTTCTGGCGATGCCCGAGGACGCCTTCGAGCAGCGCCTGAACGCGCACATGATCGAACGCATGGGCGTGGGCATGCGCGGCAGCCTGGCGACACTGACGCCCAGCGACATCGATCGCTTCCTGGGCAACGAGAGCTACTACCGCAGCCACATGCACGAGCATCCGCGCGACGGCCGCGCCGAGGCCATCGAAACCCTGCATCGCTACATCGGCGAACTCGTGCGCCAGCCGCGTCCGAGCAAGACCCGGCTCGGGCGTCGTCGTCCCGCAGGGGTCAAGCCCAGCCAGGCCTGAGCCGCTACTGCGGCGCCAGCCAGCGGTCCAGCAAGTGCTGGGTCAGGCGATTGGCGGCGGCGAATGAGTCGAGCGCCGTCGCCATGTGGCGCGGCGATGGCAGGTCCGAGGCGGCATCCAGGTGCTCGTCGGCCAGCCAGCGATGGACGTTCGCCGCCGTGACTTCGGGGTGGTACTGCAGCGCCAGCACGCGACCGTCGTCGTACTCGAAGGCCTGCTGCTCGCACCGCGCGCTGGCCGCCAGATGCGTAGCGCCGGACGGCAGCTCGAAACCGTAGGCGTGCCAGTGCAGGGCCGGGTAGGTCTCGGGAAAGTCCGCGAACCAGCGCGAAGCGCGGCCGGCGGAACTGAGCCGCAGGTCGAACCAGCCGATTTCCGATTCGGAATTGCGTGCCACGCGCGCGCCGAGCGCCTCGGCGATCAGCTGCGCGCCCAGGCAGATGCCCAGTACGCGCTTGCCGGCCGCGAGCGCGGCGGCGACGAAGCGCTTTTCCTCGACCAGCCAGGGATACAGCGCCTCCTCGTCGACGTTCATCGAGCCGCCGAGTATCAGCAGCACGTCGAAATCGTCGAGCGCGGGCGCGGTGTCGCCCTCGTAGAACGCGGTGCGGCCGGGCTCCAGGCCGCGACGCGCCAGCCACGGCGCGATGCAGCCCAGGTCGTCGGCCGGCGCATGCTGAATCCAGTGGACGCGCGGGCCAGCGCCCGGCGGGCTCATGCGCGCGCGACGAAGCGCAGCGACGCCGAGTTGATGCAGTAGCGCATGCGCGTCGGCGGCGGACCGTCGGGGAACACGTGGCCCAGGTGCGCGTCGCAGCGGTCGCAGGTCACCTCGACGCGGCGCATCCCGTAGCTGCTGTCCTCGTGCAGGCCCAGCGGCGCGTTCTGCGCGGGCTGAAAGAAGCTCGGCCAGCCGGTGCCCGATTCGAACTTGGCGTGGCTGTCGAACAGGGCGGCATCGCAGCAGATGCAATGGAACACGCCATCGCGGTGGTCGTCCCACAGCGCGCCCGTGAACGCGCATTCGGTGCCGCCGTGGCGCGTCACCTGGTATTGCTCGGCAGTGAGCTGGGCGCGCCATTCGGCATCGGTCTTGACGATCTTGCCGGCGGGCGGCTGGGCGGTGGTCTGGGTCATGACGGGCCTGGGCGTCTGCGATTCGGGTGGACGATCAAGATGGCGGCTGGCGGCCGGGTGTTCAAGACCGCGCGCATCTCGTTCCCGGCCCGCGCTGGCGATGCGGCCATCGCCGCAGGGCCCGCTCGCGCTTAGGCTGCGACGAACAGAACAAGATGGGGGAGAGCGATCATGACGAGCCTGACCGCACTGGGCCTGGCGGCCGCCTTGAGCGCCGTGGCCGCCATCGCCTGCGAAGTGATCGCCGAGCGTCGTGGCCGCCGGCCTGCCGCCTTCCTGCTGTTCAAGCCGCTGACCACGGTGCTGATCGCCGCCACGCTGTTCGTCGGCCAAAGCCCCGACCTCCTGCTGATCGCCGCCTTCGCGCTGGCGCTGGGCGGCGACATTGCGCTGATGTTCGATGGCGAGCCCGCCTTCCTGGCCGGCCTCGGCAGCTTCTTCGTCGCCCATCTGGCGCTGGTCGCGGTGTTCGTGCACGGTCTGCCGGCGGCCGAGTTGCTGGCCGCGCTGCCCTTGTGGAGCCTGGGCTTCGTCGTCTACGCGGTGGCGCTGTTCACCTGGCTGCTACCCAAGACCGGCGACCTGCGCTGGCCCGTGGTGGCCTACGGCGCGGTACTGACCGGCATGGTGCTGACCTCGGCGGCGGCGCAGGCGGCGCTCGACACGCCGGCCACGCAGCTGACGCTGGCCGGCGCGCTGCTGTTCGCGTTCTCGGACTCGGTGCTGGCGATCCGCCAGTTCGTCGGGCCGTATCGCGCAGCGCAGCCGCTGATCCTGTCCAGCTACTGGCTGGCCATCGGCCTGATCGCGGCGGCGCACTGGCCCATCGTGTTCTGAGCGTGTTGCCAGCCCGCGCAAGGCCCCGATTCACGCGGCCGTGGAACCTGCGCGACAATCGCGGGGTCCACGTCGCGACATTCGCCTTCATGGCCCGCTCGCCATGACCGTCGCGACGCACCTTCTACGAGCTTGACGGAGTTCCATCCCCTCATGAAAAAACTACTGGCCGGCGCCTGTTGCGCGCTGATGCTGGGCGCCTGCGGCAAGAAACCCGCCGACGCCCCCGCCCCGACCGAAACCGCCGCCGCGCCGGCACTGGGCTCGGGCATCGACAAGTCGCTGGCCGACACCAGCGTGCGCCCGCAGGACGACCTCTACCGCGCCATCGACGGCAACTGGCTCAAGAACACGCCGATCCCGGCGGACAAGACCAATTACGGCGCCTTCACCAAACTGGCCGACGATGCCGAGGCGCAGCTGCGCGCCATCATCGAGGAGCTCGCCGCCAAGACCGACAAGAAGGCCGGCAGCGTCGAGCAGAAGGTGGGCGACTACTACGCCGCCTTCATGGATGAGGCCAAGGCCGAGGAACTGGGCCTGACGCCGATCGAAGCCGAGCTCGCGCGCATCGACGCGATCAAGGACAAGAAGGAACTGCCGCTGGTGATGGCCGAGCTCGTGCGCAAGGGCGTCGGCGTTCCGCTGGTGCCCTACGTGCACCAGGATCCCAAGGATTCCACGCAGTATGCGGGCGACCTCTACCAGTACGGCCTGGGCCTGCCCGATCGCGATTACTACCTGATCGACGACGACAAGTTCAAAGGCATTCGCGCGCAGTACCTGGCGCATCTGCAGAAGATGTTCGAGCTGGCCAGGATCGACGGCGGCGCGCAGAAGGCCAAGGACGTGCTGGCGCTGGAAACCGCGCTCGCCAAGGCGCAGTGGGACAAGGTCGAGAACCGCGATCCGGTCAAGACCTACAACGCCTTCGAGCCGGCCAAGCTGTCCACGCTGGCACCGCAGATCGACTGGCCCGGCTATCTGGGCGCGGTGGGCTACGGCGAGCTCAAGCAGGTGCTGGTGTCGCAGCCGACCTACGTCACCGGCGTCGGCAAGCTGCTGGATTCGGCGCCGCTGGCGCAGTGGCAGAGCTATCTCAAGTGGCAGCTGCTGCATGCGCACGCCAGCCTGCTGTCCAAGGCGTTCGTCGACGAGGACTTCGCCTTCAACGGCAAGATTCTCAACGGCCAGCAGGAGCAGCGTCCGCGCTGGAAGCGTGGCGTCGAAGGCATCGAGAACTCGCTGGGCGAAGCCGCCGGCCAGATCTACGTGCAGCGTCACTTCCCGGCCGAGAGCAAGGCGCGCATCGAAAAGCTCGTCAAGAACCTCATCGCGGCCTATGCCGTGGCCATCGACAACCTCGAATGGATGAGCGCCGACACCAAGAAGGCCGCGCAGGAGAAGCTCTCCAAGTTCACCTACAAGATCGGCTATCCCGACGAATGGCGCGACTACGGAAAGATGGAGGTCAAGGCCGGTGACTCGGTGGGCAACAGCCAGCGCGCGGCGGCCTTCGAGTACGAGCGCAACCTCGCCAAGCTCGGCAAGCCGATCGACCGCAAGGAGTGGCACATGACCCCGCAGACGGTCAACGCCTACTACAACCCGGAAATGAACGAGATCGTGTTCCCGGCCGCCATCCTGCAGCCGCCGTTCTTCCAGGTCGACGCCGAAGACGCGGTCAACTACGGCGGCATCGGCGCCGTGATCGGCCACGAGATCAGCCACGGCTTCGACGACCAGGGCAGCCAGTACGACGGCGACGGCAACCTGCGCATGTGGTGGACGGACGAGGACCGCAAGAAGTTCGAGGCCCTGGGCAACGCCCTGGCTGCGCAGTACGACGCCTACGAGCCGGTGGCCGGCTATCACGTCAACGGCAAGTTCACGCTGGGCGAGAATATCGCCGACCTCGGCGGCCTCACCATCGCCCACGCGGCCTACCTGAAGTCGCTCGACGGCAAGCCCGCGACCGACATCGACGGCCTCTCCGCCGACCAGCGCTTCTTCATGGGCTGGGCGCAGGTCTGGCGCCGCAGCTATCGCGAAGAAAACCTGCTGAACCGCCTCAAGACCGACCCGCACTCGCCCAGCGAATACCGCTGCAATGGCGTAGTCATCAACGTGCCGCCGTTCTACGACGCCTTCGGCGTCAAGGAAGGCGACAAGCTGTACACGCCGGCCGAGCAGCGCATCAAGATCTGGTAAGCCGGATCGCGAAACAGCGGTGAATCGAGCCCCTCGGCCGCAAGGTCGAGGGGTTTTTCATTAAGCGCGCCGCGTCGAAAGCTCGATGCCGGCTCAGTCCAGCACCGGCGCCTGCTGATCGGGCTGCCACTGGAAACGGTCCAGGTCGACGCGCCCGCGCACCACCACCACGCCCTCGGCCTTGAGCCGACGGCTCTGCTCCACCCAGCCTCGACTACGCTCGGCGAAGGCGATGCGGCCCGGGGCGCCGATGACGCGAAACCAGGGCAGTTCATCGTCGCTTTCGCGCTCGCCGAGGCAGCGGCTGACGTAGCGCGCACGCCCCGCCGCTCCCGCCAGCTTGGCCACCTGCCCGTAGGTCACCACCCGGCCGGCCGGCACCCGGCGCACCACAGCGCGGATGCGTTCGGCCAAGTCGTTGGCGGGACTCGAATTCGCTTCGGAACGGGCACCTGATTTCAAGTTCAGATCGCCCTGGGAGGCTGTCTTCCTGTTGTCCAAATTACACCCCGGGCCTGTTTTCGAGGTTCAGTTTTAATTAAGCGCCAAAACGCAAACTGAAGCCGTTCGCAACGACAGGGAAGCCGCAACGAACCAGCAAAAGTAATCGTTCAGGAGGTAGTGCCGTCACGCTTCTTCATGTACGAAAAACGCTTTTGAGACCTTTTTGCCACTGATCAGTTTTCTGTAGCGCAGTCTCCCCCACTCTCCCCAACTGCGTTACAGCGAGGCGACCGAGCCCCCCACTCGGTCGCCTCAATCTTATGTGCGCCGTAAAACCCCCGCTTCCGAAATCGCCTCTCGTGCCACTCAGTACGCACCCGAAAGCTTTCGTATGTGCTTGATTCCAAGTGTCCTACGGGGCCGAACGGTAGCGGGCGGGCGACTGCCGGCCTCAAGTTCGTCCAGGATGATGAAGGGTATTTTCTCTACGGATCAGCGGCACCGAAGGGTGCGCTTTATCCAGCGACTTTTACCTGGAGCAGGCGGACACTGTCCTCACGCCGTCGAGTTGAACAGGACACCGCCATGTTTGGAATCGAAGTCACCGCCTTCATCGAGAGTGCAGAAACCGTCGCGATCTACATCGTCGCCGGCCTTTCGGTCTATGCGCTGATCACGACCGTGGTGGTGCGCCGGCTCATGGCGATGGACGATGCGCGCGAGTCCGCCTTCTGGCGCCGTGCCGACGAACGCGCCCAGCGTCCGCTGCACAGCGCGGTGTTTTCGATCGGCGACGCCGCCGACCTGCGCGCCGAAATCGACGGCAGCATCGACCGCTGCGCCCGTCTGGGGCGCCCGTTCGATCTCTACACCTGTGTCTTCGAAACGCCCGGCACGCAGGATCAGTCCGCCACCGACCAGGTCGCGGTAATCGTGGCCGAGCGCCTGGCGGCGCACGTGCAGCCCGCCGATCTGCTGATCCGTCGCGATCAGAACGAATTCGTGGTGATTCGCGAACGCCTCGAGGGTCGCCTGCCGAGCCTCTTCGGCGCCTCGCTGCAGCGCCTCTGCGCCTTGCCGGTGGATCTCGGCGGCGACAGCGGTCGTCGCATCGTGCCGCTGTCGCGTATCGGCATGGCCGAGTATCCCAAGCACGGCACCGACGCCCGCTCCCTGCTCAATGCCGCCGCGCGCTCGCAGGCTGCGGCGAGCTTCCTGAGCCCGATGCCGAACGACGATGGCCTGCTGGTCGCCGTGATCAACACCCAGCTGGTGCCCAAGTCCGCCAACGCGGCCTGAGCCCAACGTCGACGCCACGTGAATTCACCACGCTGACCAGACGCCCCGAACTCCCAAGCTGCCGTTTTCCCCTTTCGGCAGTTTTCTTAAGGCGGTGGAACAAGGCTCCACCGCCATTTTTTTGCCTGCGATCCAGCTCGCCCTCAATCGCCCGGCGACAGCACCCGGCAGCTGTGTTTCTTCAGGTCGAAGCGTTCCTGCCCGATCACCTCGCCTGCGCGCGACAGCTCCATCTCCAGTGTCGTGCCGGCGATCGCGCCGGTATCGATCACGTAGCGCGAGCCGCCTTCGGCGTAGCGCGCCTCGACCGGCGGCTCGGCACCGACCACGCGCAGCATGACCGTCGCATCGCCCGAAACCCGGACTTCGACACGAGGACGATCGTCCTCCAGCGCCGCGATCGGCCGGATCGTCAGCGTGTAGAAGCGGCGACGGACCACGTACTCCACGGGCAGCTGCTGGCGCAGCAGGCAGCCGTCGAATTCGCCATAGCGAATCTGCGTGCCCTCGTCATCGGGCGCCTCCAGGGTCACCGTGGAACGCTGATAGATGCGCGGCGCGCAGGCGCAGGACAGCAGGCTCGCGAGCAGCACGGCGGCGAGCGGACGAGCAACGTGGGAAGGCGGCATTGATCTGGGATTCAGAGAGTCAGGGTTCCGCTGGCCACGGGCACGCTGTGCCCGCCGACGCGAATGGCGGTGGTACGGCCGTCGAGCCGCTCGGCTTCGATGTCGATGCGGCTCGGGCGGCCCATTTCGACACCTTGGTGAATGACCCAGTTCAGCGTGCCGCTGGGCAGCCCCGAGCGCTCGGCCAGGTAGCCGGCGAAAGCCGCGGCCGCCGAGCCGGTCGCCGGATCCTCGCCTATGCCCATGTCGGGCGCGAACATGCGGGCGCGATAGGCCCCGCCCTGCCCGTCACGGCAATACAGGTAGAAACTGTCGGCCCAGCTGCCAGCGCGATAGCGATGCAGCTGCAGGCGCGCCCGCGCCAGCGCGTCGAGCGACTTGAGCGGCACGAGATTGAACGGCACGCCGCAGGAGGCGCCGCTGGGAGCGTCTTCGCGCGTTTCGATGTCGACCAGCGACAGGCCGAGGATTTCGGCCAGGCGCGCCGGCTTGAACGGCTGCGGGTCGAAACTCGGCTTCACCGCCGTGGTCAGCTGCGCATACGGCGCCTGTCCGGGCAGGCAGCGTACGCGAATGGGGATGGGCCCGACCTCCTCCTCGAGCAGCGTGGACACATCCTCGCCCTGCGGCAGGCGGTCCAGCAGACCCAGCAGGCAGGCCGCGCCGACCGTGGGATGGCCGGCGAACGGCAGCTCCCGCTGCGGCGTGAAGATGCGCAGTCGCGCCACCGCGTCATCACGCCGGGGGCGCAGCAGGAATACGGTCTCCGACAGGTTGAACTCGGCCGCGATGGCCTGCATGCGATCGCCGTCGAGCGCATCGGCATCCTCGACCACGGCGAGCGGGTTGCCGCTCAGCGCGCGATCGGTGAACACATCCAGCACGTGGTAGCGCATGGCCGCGCTCACATGAACTTGCCGCCGCCGATACGCCCCTGCGCATCGAGTTCGGCAAAGTAGCGGCTGCGATCCATGCGGAATTCGCGCGTGGCGATCTCGCCCGGCAGCACCAGCCTGACGTCGGGATAGCGCTGGCGGAACTGTTCCGGCGTGGGCTTGCCGGCGATGAAGGCGTCGAACGCGGCGACGTCCTCGACTTTTCCGGGCATCACGGTGGGCGACTCCGAGGCTTGCGGGGTGGTGCAGGCGGCGCCCAGCACCAGCAGCGCGAACGCGGCGGCGGTGGCGCAACGAAAAACGGCAGCGGGCAAAGGCATGAGCACGTCCGGCTGGGTGACGCGCCGATGGTAGCCCAGGCACCCGAATCGGGTGCTGTCGGCGATTGCCGGCAGCCCAAACGGATACGGCCGGGAGAACCCGGCCGTACTGGATACCAAAAGACCCGCCCGTATCAGCGTTCGACGATCGCCGTCACGCCCAGGCCGCCAGCCGCGCAGATCGAGATCAGGCCACGACCGCCGCCACGCTCCTCGAGGATCTTGCCCAGCGTGGCCAGGATACGGCCGCCGGTGGCCGCGAACGGATGCCCCAGCGCGAGGCTGCTGCCCTTGACGTTGAGCTTGCTGCGATCGATGGATCCCAGCGGCTTGTCCAGGCCCAGGCGCTCGCGGCAGAAGCGCGGGTCTTCCCAGGCCTTCAGCGTGCACAGCACCTGCGCGGCGAAGGCTTCGTGGATCTCGTAGAAATCGAAGTCCTGCAGCGTCAGGCCGGCACGGTCGAGCAGGCGCGGCACGGCGTAGGCCGGCGCCATCAGCAGGCCTTCCTTCTTGACCACGAAATCCACCGCCGCGGTCTCGGCATGCGTGATGTAGGCCTGCGGCTTGAAGCCGTGGGCCGCCGCCCATTCTTCGCTGGACAGCAGCACGGCCGAGGCACCGTCGGTCAGCGGCGTGGAGTTGCCCGCGGTCAGCGTGCCCTTGCCCGACTTGCGATCGAACACCGGCTTGAGCGTGGCCAGCTTCTCAAGCTTGGAGTCGGCGCGCAGGTTGTTGTCGCGCGTCACGCCGGCGAACTCGACCAGCAGGTCGTCGTAGAAGCCGGCGTCGTAGGCGGCGGCGGCTTTCAGGTGCGATTCCAGCGCGAGCTGGTCCTGGTCGGCGCGGGCGATGTTCCACTCCTGCGCCATCATTTCGCAGTGCTCGCCCATGCTCTTGCGCGTGCGCGGCTCGCCGTTGCTGGGGATGGCCGGCGCCAGCATGCCGGGACGGAACTTGGCCAGCGCGGCCAGGCGCTGGCCACCGGTCTTGGCGCGATTGAGTTCGAGCAGGATCTTGCGCAGCTTTTCGCCGACCGCGATCGGTGCGTCGGAGGCAGTGTCGACGCCGCCCGCGATGCCCGACTCGATCTGGCCCAGCGCGATCTTGTTGCCGACCAGGATCGCCGCTTCCAGGCCCGTGCCGCAGGCCTGCTGCACGTCGTAGGCCGGCGTCTCGGCGGCCAGGCCGCTCGACAGCACCGACTCGCGCGTGAGGTTGAAGTCGCGCGAATGCTTGAGCACCGCGCCGGCCGCCACTTCGCCCAGGCGCTCGCCCTGCAGCTGGTACTTGTCGACGACGCCGCGCAGCGCGGCCGTGAGCATGTCCTGGTTGCTCTTGAGCGCGTACTGCGTGTTGGAGCGGCAGAACGGAATGCGCGCGCCGCCGAGCAGGGCGACACGACGTCCGATGGGAGGCTTGGCAGTGGTCATTGCGAGTCCTAAAGCGATGAAAGAAAAAGTCGAATGGCGAATTCTGTGACCCGAAGATGGCGGCCAGCTTAGCGCGGCTTTCGTGACGCCGGTTCGCGACCGGCACGGGCGGCGCCGAACCTGGCGGGGGCCTGGGGCGCGGTCGCGGTTCACCGCCGCGCGGCGTCGGTTCCGACACCGGCCGCGCGTCACCCAGGTTCCGGGGTTGGGGCAGGTTCGCGTTCCACCGTCGCGCGCGCCATGGCGGAGCCGACAGGCTCGCGTGGCCTCCCCGCCACTGGCGGATCGCGGCCGGCACTGCATCGTCGGCACCCATCATGATGACAAGCGACCGCGGCGCACCGACGCCGCGGCAGGGAGACCGGTCTTGCTGCGAACGCTGCGCATACTGCTGAGCCATCGCCTGCGCGGCCCGCTGCCCCTGCTGGGCAGCAGTCGCCTGCGGCTGCGCGTGCTGCCGGGCGATCTCGACCTCAACCTGCACATGAACAACGGCCGCTACTTCAGCGTCGCCGACTTCGGGCGCTGGGATCTCGGCCTGCGCTGCGGCCTGTGGCGGCGCGCCTTCGGCAGTGGCCTGCGCCCCGTGGCCGGCGATTGCGTGGGCCGCTTCTCGGCCTCGTTGCAGCCGTTCCAGGCCTTTGAGCTGCAGACGCGACTGCTGGGCTGGGATGCCAAATGGTTCTTCACCGAGCACCGCTTCGTCGCCAGGGGCCGCGTCGCCGCCGTGGTGGTCGTGCGCTACCTGTTCGTCGGCAAGCGCGGCACCACGCCCACCGCCGAGGCACTGGCGCTGATCGGCCATGTCGGCGATTCGCCCGAACTGCCCGACTGGGTCCGCCAGTGGCGCGACGCCCAGGACACGCTGGTGGGCGAACTCAAGCGCGAGGCGCGCTCGCCGGGCTGAGCCCGCCACCGACACTCATACCGCGCCGTCGCTGGAGGCAGCGACGGCCATGCCACCGCAGCACGGCCTGCGATGCGCGACAGCACACCCATTGGAGCTTTCGTCATGTCGTCCACCGCCGCCTATCCGCACCTGCTCGCACCGCTCGACCTGGGCTTCACCACCCTGAAGAATCGCGTGCTCATGGGCTCCATGCACACGGGGCTCGAAGACCGGCGCAAGCATTTTCCGCAGCTGGCCGCGTACTTCGCCGAGCGCGCGCGCGGCGGCGTCGGCCTGATCGTCACGGGCGGCTTCTCGCCCAACATCGAGGGCTGGCTGCTGCCATTCGCCTCCAAGCTGGGCAGTCGCGCGGCGGCGCGCTCGCACCGGCCCATCACCGATGCCGTGCATGCCGAGGGCGGCAAGATCGCGCTGCAGATCCTGCACGCGGGCCGCTATGCCTATCACCCGCTGTCGGTGGCGCCGTCGCGCATCAAGTCGCCGATCACGCCGTTTACGCCGCGCGAGCTGTCGACCGCGGGCGTGGAGCGGCAGATCCGCGCTTTCGTGCGCTGCGCGGTGCTGGCGCGCGAGGCCGGCTACGACGGCGTCGAGATCATGGGTAGCGAGGGCTACTTCATCAACGAGTTCCTGGCGCCGGGCACCAATTTGCGCGACGACGAATACGGCGGCAGCGTCGAGAACCGCCAGCGTCTCGCCCTGGAGATCGTGTCGCGCGTGCGCGAGGCCGTCGGCCGCGATTTCATCATCGTGTTCCGCCAGTCACTGATCGACCTGGTGCCGGGCGGACAGACCTGGGACGAAACCGTGCAGCTCGCTCGCGGCATCGAGGCGGCCGGCGCGAGCCTCATCAACACCGGCATCGGCTGGCACGAGGCGCGCGTACCCACCATCGTCACCAGCGTGCCGCGCGCGGCCTTCAGCTGGGTGACCAAGAAGCTGCGCGACGAGGCCGGACTGCGCATTCCGCTGATCACCACCAATCGCATCAACACACCCGAGGTCGCCGAACGCCTGCTCGCCGAGGGCTACGCCGACATGGTCAGCATGGCGCGGCCGCTGCTGGCCGATCCCGAGTTCGTCAACAAGGCCGCGCGCGGTCGCGCCGACGAGATCAACACCTGCATCGCCTGCAACCAGGCCTGCCTCGATCACACCTTCAACAACAAGCTGGTGTCCTGCCTGGTCAACCCGCGCGCGGCTCACGAAACCGAGCTGAACTACACGCCGGCCGCGCGGCGCAAGCGCATCGCCGTGGTCGGCGCGGGGCCG
>JALRLM010000115.1 GCA_023254435.1 Hydrocarboniphaga sp. | reverse complement strand
GGGCTCGGCGGGCGGCTGAACCCGGGGTTGCGGCACAGCTTCGGCCGCGAGCTTGGGCACCGGCCTGGGCCTGGGTTTCGCCTTGGGCTTCGGCGGCGTGGGCTTGGGTGCTTCGACGACGGGCTCTGCCGGCGGTGGTGGCGCCGGGGCCGTCGCGGCCGACATCGGCGCGGCGGCGGTCAGAAACGACACCTCGATCGATTGGCGGTCTGCGGCCGGCAGTTCGAGCGGCTTTTGCGGCAGCTTGAGCCAGAACGCCGCCGCGAGCAGCAGGTGCAGCCGCAGCGAGGCGACGAGCCCAAGCCGTCGGCTCAGCCCTGGAATGCCGCCGGCGCCTGGCGGGCGCCGCCCGGACGCGGGGGCTTGAATGGCGGTCGTTGTGGAGGCAGGCGCGATCATTCCATTCCGAAGTCTGGTTGTCGCCGGCTCCGTTACCGACACGCGCTTATCGCAGCAGGAAGCAGGCCAGACTCCGGAACCGGCGCGTCCGCGTCAGCTGGACGCGGCGCGGACGCGCGGTCGGCGACCTCAGGCGGCGTCGATCAGTGCCAGGATTTCCTGGGTCTTGGCGTTCATCAGCGCCTCGTCGGCACGCGACTCCACGTTCAGGCGCAGCACGGGCTCGGTGTTGGAGCCGCGCAGGTTGAAGCGCCAGCTGCCGAAATCGAGGCTGATGCCGTCGGTTTTGTCGATTTCGCTCGCCTGGGGTGCATAAACGCCCTCGATGCGTGCAATCGTGGCCTTGACGTCGGCGACCTTGCGATTGATTTCACCGCTGGCCGGGAAGGCGGCCATGCGCTCCTCGACCAGCTTGGACAGCGGCTTGCCGGTTTCACTGATCAGCGCGGCGGCCAGCAGCCACGGAATGTTGCCGTTGTCGCAGTAGGCGAAGTCGCGGAAGTAGTGATGCGCGCTCATCTCGCCGCCGTAGATGGCGTTTTCCTTGCGCATGCGCTCCTTGATGAAGGCATGGCCGGTCTTGCTCATGACCGGCACGCCGCCGGCGGCATGCACGACGTCGACCGTGTTCCAGGTCAGGCGCGGGTCGTGGATGATCTTGCCGCCCGGCTCCTGCTGGAGCAGCGCCGCGGCCAGCAGGCCGACGATGTAGTAGCCCTCGATGAAGCCACCGTTCTCGTCGAACAGGAAGCAGCGGTCGAAATCGCCGTCCCAGGCCACGCCGAAGTCGGCGCCGTGCGCCTTGACCGCGTCGGCCGTGGGCGCGCGCATTTCGGGCAGCAGAGGGTTGGGGATGCCGTTGGGAAAGTCGCCATCGGGCTCGTGGTGCACCTTGATGAACGTGAACGGCAGGCTCTTTTCGATGGCATCGACCACCACGCCGGCGACGCCGTTGCCGGCATTGACCACGATCTTGAGTGGCTTGAGCTTGCCGGCGTCGACGTAGCCCAGCAGGTGCTGCACGTAGGCCTGGCGATAGCTGACCGGCGTCATCTTCGGTTCGCCGTCGGGGCACTTCTCGGTCGAGGCGGCGACGGCTTCTTCGATTTCGCGCAGGCCGGTGTCTCCCGAAATCGGAATCGCGCCGCCGCGCACCAGCTTCATGCCGTTGTAGTCCATCGGATTGTGACTGGCGGTGACTTCGATGCCGCCGTCCACGCCGGGCTGTTGGGCGGCCCAATAGATTTCCTCGGTGCCGCACAGGCCGATGTCGAGCACTTCGACGCCACGTGCGTTGAAGCCGTGGGCGAGGGCTTTCAGCAGCGGCAGCGAGGAGTGGCGGATGTCGCGGCCCAGCGCGATCTTGGCGGGCTTGAAGCGGTCGGCGTAGGCGATGCCGAGGCGGTAGGCGATGTCGGGATTGAGTTCGTCGGGAACGCGGCCACGAATGTCGTAGGCCTTGAAGGCGGGCAGGCGGGTGGTCATGTGCTCGTAGTTTCGAGGGGATTTGGCGCGGCCGGCGTGCGGGCGGGCACGATCCGGCTGCGTTCGACGCAGTGCAGCATCATCCTATGCCATAGCCGGGCATCGCCGGAAGCGTGGAGGGTGCCGCGCTTATACTGCGACGCCATGCTCTACGAAATCGGACCGCGCAAGCCGCTGCTCATGGGCGACAACTACGTCGCCGACAACGCTTCGCTGATCGGCTCGGTCGTGCTCGAGACCGGGGCCAGCATCTGGTTCGGCGCGGTGCTGCGCGGCGACAACGACGAACTGCGCGTCGGCGAGCACAGCAACGTGCAGGACAACAGCGTGCTGCATACCGACCCGGGGATTCCGCTGGTGATCGGCAAGCGCTGCACCATCGGCCACATGGTGATGCTGCACGGCTGCGAGATCGGCGACGACACGCTGGTGGGCATCGGCTCGGTGATTCTCAACCGTGCGCGCATCGGCAAAAACTGTCTGGTCGGCGCCAACAGCCTGGTCACCGAGGGCAAGCAGTTTCCCGACGGCGTCATGATCCTGGGCTCGCCGGCCAAGGTCGTGCGCGAGCTGTCGCCGCAGGAGATCGAACGCACGCGACTGGCAGCGCAGGGCTACGTCGAGCAGGCCCGACGCTTTCGCGATCAGCTCCGGCGCGTCTGATCGAGGCCCGGCTCGCCTGCCGCGAG
>JALRLM010000589.1 GCA_023254435.1 Hydrocarboniphaga sp. | reverse complement strand
ATCTGCCGAAGCTGGCCAGCGGCGAATACGTGCCCTGCTTCGGCCTGACCGAACCCACGGCGGGTTCGGATGCCGCGAGCATCAAGGCCGATGGCCTGGTGTTTCGCGACGGCGACGGCAGCGTCAAGATCAGGCTCAACTTCCGCAAGCGCTACATCACGCTGGCGCCGGTCGCCAATCTGGCCACGCTGGCCTGCAAGCTGCGCGATCCCGAAAACCTGCTCGGCAAGGGCGGCGGCGATCTCGGCATCACCTGCGTGATGATCCACAAGGGCACGCCGGGTTTCACCAACGGCGATCATCACGAACCCATCGGCGATCCGTTCTACAACGGCCCGCTGATCGGCAAGGACGTGGTGGTGCCGCTCGACAACATCATCGGCGGCGCCGAATACGCGGGCAAAGGCTGGCTCATGCTAATGCAGCAGCTGGCCGGTGGGCGTGCCGTGTCTTTGCCTGCGGGCGCGGTCGGCAACGCCAAGGCCGCGGCCGCGACGACCGGTGCGTATTCGATGGTGCGCCAGCAGTTCGGCATCCAGATCGGCCGCATGGAAGGCGTCGAAGAACGAGTCGGCCGCATGGCCGGACTCGCCTACATGATCGAGGCCGCTCGCATCTACGGGTGTTCGGCCATCGACAACGGCCAGCATCCGCCCGTGGTCTCGGGCGTGCTCAAGGCCTACACCACGCGCATCAGCCAGGAGATCATCGTCGACGGCATGGACGTGTTCAGCGGCGCCGGCGTCATGCAGGGGCCCAACAACATCCTCGGCATGGCCTACAAGAGCGCGCCGGTCGGCATCACCGTCGAGGGCGCCAATATCCTCACGCGCACGCTGATGATCTTCGGCCAGGGCGCGACGCGTTGCCACCCCTACGCGCTCAAGGTCGTCGAGGGGGTAGAGAAAAGCGATGTGGCCTTGTTCCGCGCCAATCTGCTGGGCTGGATCGGTCATTTCATCCTGGGCATCTTCCGCGCGCTGCTGGCCGGGCTCACGCGCGGCGCGCTCACCACCTCGGTGCCCGACGTCGAAGCATCGACGCGCAGCTACTACCGCCGCATCGGCTGGGCCTCGGCACGCTTCGGCCTCATGACCGACCTGGCCATGTTCGCGATCGGCGGCAAGCTCAAGATTCGCGGCAAGCTCACGGGACGCTACAGCGATGCGCTGGCCTGGATGCTGTTGGGCGTTTCGGCGCTGCGTCGCTTCGAAGCCGAGGGCCGCAGGCGCGAAGACCTGCCGCTGGTGCATTACGCGCTCACCCATGCCCTGCATCAGGTGCAGGAAGCGTTCTCGGGCATCTATGCGAATTTCGGCGGTCCGGTGGGCGGCCTGCTGAGAATCTTCGGCGGCTTCTGGCTGCGCGTGAATCCGATGGGCAGCGCGCCCAGCGACGAGCAGAGCCATCGTGCGGCGCTGTGCATCCAGCACCTGGATGCACAGTGGCAGCGTCTGGCCTATGCGGTGTTTCTGCCACAGGACGAGTCACGTGGCACGGGCCGTCTGCTCAAGGCCTTCCGCGCCGTGACCGATGCGCATGCCGCCGCCGAACTCGTGATCAAGGCGCAAAAGGCCCGCAAGCTGCCGCGCGGCTATCTTCCCGCCGAAATCGCCGACGAGGCGATCAAGGCCGGCGTCATCGATGCGACACAGGCGAACCTGCTCAAGGCCGCGCTGGCGGCGCGCCTCGACGCCATCGAGGTCGATACCTTCAAGCCCGAGGATTACTTTCTGTCGTCACCCGCCAAGGGCGGCGACGGGCGGGACCACGCCGCCGTCGCCTGAGAACGAGAGCGGCGATGCGCAGCGACCTTCAGTAAACGTCGCGGCGGTAACGCTCTTCGTCTCGCAGGCGCTCGACCGTCGACGCACCCAGAATGTCGATGAGCGCCTCGTGCACGCCCGTGGCCATGCCCTGGGCACTGCCGCAAACGTAGACACGGGCGCCGCGCGCAATCCACTCGCGCAGGCGCTCCGACTGTGCACGCAGCGCGTCCTGCACGTAGCGTGGGCCGCTGCCGTCGCGCGAGAACGCCAGATCCAGCATCGCGAGCTGAGCTTGCGCCTGCCAGTTCAGCAGTTCGTCGCGATAGTGGAAATCGACCGTCGCCTGGCGTTCGCCAAAGATCAGCCAATTGTCGTGGCGCCGTGCGGCGATGCGCTCTACGAGCAGGCTGCGCAGGCCCGCGATGCCGGTGCCATTGCCGATCAGGATCATCGGCCTCGCGTCGTCCGGCGCATGAAAACCGACGTTGGAGCGCAGCCGCGCGCGCACCGTGCCGCCGGGCTCGGCCTGCGTCGTGAGCCAGGCCGAGCCCACGCCGAGGCTGCCGTCGGGCCGGCGCGTCTGGCGGATCAGCAGGCTGGCCTTGCCTTCGGCCGGCAGCGAGGCCAGCGAATAGTCGCGCTCCTGCGGCGGCTGCAGCGGCAGCTGCACGGTCAGCACGTCACCGGCGCGCCACTGCGCGCCGGGCGGCGGCGTGAAGGCGATGTGAAAGCATGGCGCGCCGAGGCTGCCGGCGTTGAGTTCGCGGCGCTCCGCCAGCGTCCACACGTCGAATTCCGGCTCCTGCCATAGCGCGATGGCCTGCCCGCTCAGATCCGCGATGCGCGCGCGCCAGGCCTGCAGCGCCAGCGGATCGGCGTTGCTGACTTCGATGCGCTCGAACAGGGCCGTCGCGCCCTGCTGGCGCAGCCAGCCGTCGAGTGCACGTCCCCAGGCGCAGAACTGGCTGTAGCTGCGATCGCCCAAGGCGAGCAGTCCATAGTGCAGCGACAGCGTCGGCGCCTGGACCATGACCTCGCGAACAAAGCGAACGGCGCCATCGGGCGGGTCCCCCTCGCCCGTCGTGCTGGCGACGAACAGCGCGCGTGTCGCCGCCGCTGGTCGATTGGCGGATGTTGACGAACCATTTGAGGACCGGGACTTCACCCAAGGTCGGGTGATCGTGGGTGGCCTCATGCGCGGCGCCCCAGCGCAGCGATTGAAGATCCTGTCCATAGGTATCCTTG
>JALRLM010000547.1 GCA_023254435.1 Hydrocarboniphaga sp. | reverse complement strand
ACGCGAAGCGACCAAGGATGTTTTAGGCAGCCTCACGCAGCGCGAAGCTAAGGTGCTCCGCATGCGTTTTGGCATAGACATGAACACCGACCACACGCTGGAAGAAGTCGGCAAGCAGTTCGACGTCACGCGCGAGCGCATTCGTCAGATCGAGGCCAAGGCGCTGCGCAAGCTGCGCCACCCGAGCCGCGCAAACTATCTGCGCAGCTTCCTCGACGAATAAGCGGCTCGCCGCAGATCAACAAAAAGCCCCGCTCTCGCGGGGCTTTTTGTTGGCGCGGACCGTCTCGCTCAGAAGCTCAGACGCGCACCCAGGCGAGCCTCGTCCAGGCGCACGTCGGGATCGTTGCCACCGGCCAGGCTGGTGTAGCGATAGTCGGCAAAGATCGCCAAGTGCTTGACGATCTGCACCGCCGCGCCGGCCAGCACTTCTAGGCCGTCGACGTCGCCGATGTCGACGTAGCCGATCTCGCTGGTCAGCGTCACGCGATCGTTCAGAACCTTGCCCTGCGCGCCCAGATGGCCGCCCCAGCCTTCGGACTTGTCCTTGTCGGTCTCCACCGCCGTCACGCCGTTGTCGAAGCGGAACTTGGATTCGAAGCCGATGTACTCGCCGTAGGCGTAGAACGGCGTTTCCGCGAAGCGGAAGCCCAGGCCGCCACGATACTGCTCGGTGCGCAGCTGCACTTGATCCTCGGGCAGCAGGATGCCGCCATCGACGCCGATCTCGCCGAACTTGTTCTTCTCGTACTCGCCGCTCAGAAAGACCAGGTCGGTCAGGCCGAACTTGCCCTTCACGCCCCAGCCGTCGCCGTCATCGAACTTGAGCTTGTCCTCACCGCCGCCAACCTCGGCTGCCGAGTAGGGAATCCAGTAGGCATCCAGGTCTGCAGCCGCATGGGCGGCGGCAAACGGCGCCGCCATCAGTGCCAGGGCCAAGAGGGGCTTTTGTACTTCCTTGGTGATCGTCATCGATCTCTCCTTGTAGGGTGTCGTGCGCCGCCCCTGAGGACAGGCGGCCGCGCGCAGGATGAGACCGAAACGCTTAATTGGGGCTGTATGTCGTGTAACAAAAAAGCCCCGCAAAATCCGGGGCTTCTTGCAACTTTCTAAGGCCTGTGTACGAGCTTTTAGAAGAGCACGCGCACACCCAGGCGAACGTCCTGCAGCGTCATGTCGGCCGCAAAGCTGTCGTCGTCGGCGTCGAGGTTGGTCTGGCGGAAATCGATGAAGGCGCCGATGTTGGGCGTGAAGTCCACCGAGGCACCGACCAGAAACTCCATGCCACCGAATTCGGCGTTGTCATCGTCCTCGACCTGCACGTAACCGACCTGACCGTAGATATTCACCATCGGCGCGACCGGGAAGCTCAGCCGACCATGGACGCCGAAGCCATCGGCCTCCGAGCCATCGAGGTCGATGTTGATGTATTCGCCGTAGACGCCCAGCGAGCCGGTGGCCAGCGGCGTCTGCCAACCGCCGCCCAGACGCAGCTGGTCGAGGTCGATGTCCGGATCGTCGTAGCTGTTGGACTGATACTCGCCGGTCAGGAAGAAGCTCCTGGTCATGCCCAGCGGAATCATGCCTTTGACGCCAAAACCATCGCCGTCGATATCCGGACCACCGTCGTCGATTTCGATGGTGGCCGACGGAATGTAGTAGCCGTCGATGTGGCCCTGCTCATTGGCGAACGCGGCCGAAGGCAACACCAGCAGCGCGGCCAGCGCGAGCAGCTTTTTCGCTTTCATCGGGTTAATCTCCTGGGATCGTTGATGATGCCGCCGCCATTGGCTTCGATTCGTCGCTTTGATTCGCGGTCGGCGCGAGGCATTTAGCAGAGGCAAACCCGCTGCTGAATGAATGGCACCTAAATCACAGGCACCGCGGAACCCCATCCGGCGTTCGGCGAACAGACAGCGCGCAAGGCTCGCGCTCACGCCCGACGCCCCATTTTCGGAGGCGGCATGAAGACGCTGGCGCTCTACAACATCAAAGGTGGAGTCGGTAAATCGGCAGGCGCGGTCAACCTGGCTTATTTCGCGGCGGCCAGCGGTCTGCGCACGGTGGTGTGGGACCTCGACTCGCAGGCCGCGTCGACGTGGTACCTGCACGGCGAGCAGAGCGCCGCCAAGGCCAAGAGCGTGCTGAGCGGCGACACGCCGCTGGGACGGCTGGTCAAGCCCACGCCCTACGACAAGCTCACGGTGATCCCGGCCGAGTTCAGCTATCGCTACTTCGACATCCTGCTCAAGAAGGTCGATCCGCCACGCGAGGCCTTCAAGCGCCTGCTCAAGCCGTTCTCGGAGCAGTATTCGCTGGCCGTGCTCGACTGCCCGCCGGCCATCTCGCATCTGGCCGACAACGTGTTCACCGCCGCCGACCTGATCCTGGTGCCCGTGGTCCCCACGCACCTGTCGCTGCGCGCCTATGAGCAGCTGCGCGAATATTTCGAGCAGGAGGGCCTGCCGCTGCGCAAGCTCAAGCCGTTCTATTCGATGGCCGACCGCCGCCGCTCGCTGCACCGCGAGCTCATCGAGAACCCGCCCGCGCTGATGCAGAACGCCGCTACTGCGGTGATTCCGTATTCGTCGATGGTGGAGCGCATGGGTGAGCATCGTGCGCCCGTGGCGGCCTACGCGCCCGGCGACGACGCCGCGCTCAACGCCTATGCCGAGCTCTGGCTCGAGGTGGCGGATACGCTGGGCTTCAAGACGCCGTAGACGGTGCCCGGCCCGGAGCTCAGATTCCGGAACTCAGATTTCGGCCGCGTCGGCCAGCGCGGTGACCTGCGCGATGCGCGTCTGCAGTTCGGCGGCATCGCTGGCCGTCAGCGTCGCATGGCCGACCTTGCGCTTGGCCTTGGCCGACTTGCCGTACAGATGCACGTGCACGCCCGCAATGGCGGCCAGCGCGGCCGTATCGGGCGCCGAGCCGATGAAGTTGACCATCGCCGAATAGCCGCGCGCCGCGGTCGAGCCCAGCGGCAGGCCGGCAACGGCGCGCAGGTGGTTCTCGAACTGCGAGCACACCGCGCCCTCGATGCTCCAGTGTCCGGAGTTGTGCACGCGCGGCGCGATCTCGTTGGCGAACAGCTGACCGTCGGCGACGAAGAACTCGAAGGCCATGACGCCGACGTAGTCCAGCTTCTCGATCACGCGGCGGGCGTAATCCTCGGCCTGCGCCTGCATGGGATCGTCGAGCACGGGCGTGGACAGCCGCAGAATGCCGTCGCGGTGGCGATTCTCGACCACCGGATAGAAGGCCAGCCCGCCGTCGCGTCCGCGCACGGCCAGGCAGGAGATTTCGCGCTGGAACGGCACGAAGGCTTCGAGAATCAGCGGCTGGCTGCCGAGCTGCGCCCAGGCGGCATCGAGATCCTCGGGCTGGCGCAGCACGGCCTGGCCCTTGCCGTCGTAGCCCATGCGACGCGTCTTGAGCACGGCCGGCAGGCCGGTGATGCGCACCGCCATGTCCAGCGCCTGGCGCGTCGCCACCGGCAGGTAGCGCGGCACCGGAATGCCCAGGTCGTCGAACAGCTTCTTTTCGTTGAGGCGATCCTGCGCCGTGGCCAGGGCCTGCGGCGGCGGATACAGCGGACGCTGGGCGGCCACCACGTCGGCCGTGCGCGCGGGCACGTTCTCGAATTCGAAGGTGGCGACATCGCAGCCGGCGCAGAACGCGGCCAGCGCAGCTTCGTCGAGGTAATCGGCCTGCAGGTGCTCGCCCAGCGGCGCCGCACAAGGGTCCGGCGTCGGATCCAGGAACACGAAACGCTGGTCCAGCGGATAGCCCGCCAATGCGAGCATCCGGCCCAGCTGGCCGGCACCGAGTATGCCGATCTTCATGGAATCAGACCGGCGGCAGCGTCAGCGGCGCGTCGTCGAGCACCTTGCTGGTCTGCTTCGAGCGGTAGTCGTCCAGGCGCTGCGCCAGCGCCGGATCGCGCGTGGCCAGCATGCTGGCGGCCAGCAGGCCGGCATTGGTGGCGCCGGCGACGCCGACGGCCAGCGTGCCGACCGGAATGCCGGCCGGCATCTGCACGATGGACAGCAAGGAATCCAGGCCGTTGAAGGCCTTGGACTGCACCGGCACACCCAGCACGGGCAGGCGCGTCTTGGCCGCGCACATGCCGGGCAGGTGGGCGGCGCCGCCGGCGCCCGCGATGATCACCTGCAGGCCACGGGCGACCGCGCTCTCGGCGTAGTCGAACAGCAGGTCGGGGGTGCGGTGCGCCGATACCACGCGCGCCTCGTAAGGCACGGCCAGCGCCTCGAGCACGCGCACGGCATGCGCCATGGTTTCCCAGTCGGAGCGGGAGCCCATGATCACGCCCACGAGGGGCGCGGCGGAAGTTTCGGAGGAGCTTGCGGACGTCATGGCCGGCGAGGGGATGAGACCCCGGCTGAGGAAAAAGAGCCGGGGATTATCGCATCCGTGCCCAGCGGCAGCCAGCGCCGGCGCCCGATACCGGCGGCGAAGCCTAGGGCGCCAGCAGGTCGAACTCGGCGTTAACCGTCGCCCGCACGCGGATTTCGCCGGTCGAAATGCCCATTTCGGCATTGCCGTCAGCGGCTTCGGCGCGCATCGCCATGGCCTTGACCATCGGCACCGGCGGCGCGGAACCGGACTCGGCGATGCTGCGCACGCTGCCCAGCTTCACGTTCAGGGTGCTGGCCAGCAGCGCGGCCTTGGCCTGCGCGTCCCTGGCGGCGGCGGCCATGGCCTGGTTCGCCAGCTCCTTGGCCTTGGACGATTCCAGCTGCGGCGGCTGCACCTGGTTGACGCCCGCCCTGGTGGCGGCGAGCAGGTAGGCGCCGAGCTTGTCGAGGTCGGTGATGCGCACTTCGATGTCGCGGCTCACGCGGTAGCCGGTCAGCTGGTTGCGGCGCGTGGGCTCGTCCCAGACGTACTCGGGCTGGATGCTCACGGCGGTGCTGCCGATCTGCTCGTCCCTGGCGCCGAGCTTCTTGGCTTCGGCGATGTAGGCACGCACCACCTTGTTGACCGTGGCCTCGGCCTCGGCCACTTCGGCGCTGACCTGGGTCACGCCGAGCTGCAGGCGCGCGCGATCGGGCTTGGCGGAGACTTCGGCTTCGCCGCTGACGCTGACGAAACGCGGCCGCTCGGCCGGCAGCGCGCCCTGGGCGAGCGCCGACGCGCTCGCGCCGGCCAGCAGCGCGGCGACCGCAATAGGCCCCACGACCGTCCTCATGGCTGCGAAAGTCCCTTGTTGCCTGCGCTTCCGGTCGTCCATGTCCGGCGTTCTCCTATGACTTTGACGGGGTCGCCATCATGCAAGGTCTCGGCACCCCGCACCACCACGGACTCCTGCGGCTTGAGCGTGCCCTGCACGGCCACCCAGTCGCCCTCGGACAGCCCCGTGGTCACCGGTACGCGCACCACCTTGCCCTCGCGCACCACGTAGACGGCCAAGCCGTCGGTGCGGATCACCACCGCATCGCGCGGCACCGCCAGCGTCTCGGTGGCGGCCTCCAGCGGCAGCGACACCTGCAGCGCACGGCCGACACTCAGGCCGGGCTCGTTGGCGGGCAGGTCGATCAGCGTTTCGAAGCTCTGCGTACGCGCGTCGCCCACGGGCACGATGGCGCGCACACGGCCTTCGGCGACGCGATCGGGCGCCACCAGCAATCGCACCGTGCTGCCCGGCGCGATGGCGCGCACATGGCGCAGCGGCAGGAACAGGCGCACTTCCAGGTGCTGGGCGTCGGTCAGCCGGGCGATGACGTCGCCGCGATTCACCTCCTCGCCCGTGCGGCGCAGACGCTCCGAGACCACGCCCGCGAACGGCGCGCGCACTTCGCCACGCGCCAGGCGGTCGTCGGTCTGGCGCAGCGTGGCGCGGGCGATGTCGAGATCGCTTCTGGCGAGGTCGCGCGTGTTCTCGGCCTGGTCGAGCTGGAAGCGGCTGACCGCCGTGCCCGAGGCGCGCAGGCGCTCCAGCTCGCGCTCGGACTGGCGCAGGGTGATTTCGCCGCGCGTGACGCGGGCGGCCTGCTCGGCACGCTGCAGGCGGATTTCGCCGGTATCGAGGCGGGCGATGACCTCGCCCTTCTTCACCTCGGTACCGGGCTCGGCCACCCAGTCCAGCGGGCCATTGGTGCCGGCCGCCATGTCGGCGCCCGAACGCGACTGCACCTGGCCGGTGGCGGTCAGCGTCGGCGCCAGGCTGCGCAGGCTGGCGGCAGCGGTTTCCACGGCCGGAGCCGGGCGGCCGGGCTGGGCCTCGGCCGCTGCGGCATACAGGCCGGCGGCCAGCGCCAGCGCGAGGGCGGCATGCGCCGTCCGGGTCTTGAGGGTCATCGACGGTTCTCCCCGCGCGGTCGCCGCACGAGCGTTGTAACGAGCCCGTTGTAACGGGCCTTGTATACGAGCTTTGTATACGAGCTTTGTAAACGAGCTTCTATGGGCCTTCATGTTCCAACGACTTCGGTGTTCGCGTTTGTGCTCGCGGTCGCCGTCGCCAGACGTGCCGCCTGGCGGCGCTCACCCAGGCGCAGCAGCGCCGGCATCAGATACCAGGTGAACAGCGTGCCGACGACCATGCCGCCGGACACCACGGCGGCCAGGCCGCGGTAGATCTTGGACCCGAGGCCCGGCATGAGGATCAGTGGCGCCATGCCCAGCACGGCGGTCAGCGTCGATAGCACGATGGGCCGGGCGCGCGTTTCCAGCGCCTCGCGCACGGCCTCGGCGCGCGCCATGCCGGCGTGCTCACGGGCGCGGGTCTGGTCCACCAGCAGGATTGCGGCGTTGACCACCAGGCCCAGCAGGATGATGAAGCCGATCATGGTCAGCAGGTCCATGGCCTGGAAGTCGAACAGGCCGATCAGCCGCAGCGAGGCGACGCCACCGGCCACCGACACCGGAATCACCAGCATGACCAGCAGCGAATCCCACAGGCTGCGGAACAGCGCCGCCATCAGCGCGCACAGCATCAGCAGCGCCAGCGCGAAGTTGATCGCCATGGAGCCCAGCGCCAGCTGCAGCTCGTTGGCCTTGCCGCCGTAGCTGAGCTGCACGTTGTCGGGCATGACCTCGCGCAACTGCGGCTCGACGCGGTCCTGCAGGATCGCCACGGCCTGATCCAGCGTCATGGTGTCGGGCGGCTCGAAATTGACCGACACCGTACGCCGGCCGTTGACGCGCGATAGCTGCGACGGCCCCACGGTCTGGCCGATCTGCGCCAGCTCGCCCACGGTCTGGATGCCCGCGCCCGGCGTCGCCAGCGGCAGCTCGGCGAGTTCCTCGGGCGTGTGCCACTCCTGGCTCTTGACGATGATGTCCAGGCGCTCGTTGCCGTCGAAGTATTCGCCGGCCCACAGGCCGCCGGTGTAGGCGCGCAGCGCGTTGGCCACCGCGCTGCGGTCGAGGCCCGCGCGCGAGATGCGCCACTCGTCGGGCCTGAGCTGGATCTCGGGCTGGTTCAGTTCCAGCGCCGGGAAGCTCTGCGGAAAGGTGCCCGGAATCGCCTCGGGAATCTTCTGCTCGGCCACGCGCGCGGCGTTCATGAGCGCATCCAGGTCCGGCCCCTGGAAGTACAGCTCGATGTTGCGCGCATTGCTGCCGTCGAGGTTGAACAGCGAGCCCTGGTTGGCGAACACGCGCAGGTCGGGCAGGTCGACCAGGATCTTGCTGCGCAGCAGCTCGACCACGTCCTGGGTCTTGCGCGGGTCGGCCGCGTAGGCCACCACCAGGCCACCGCCGCCGTTCCCCCAGGCCGAGAAGTTGTAGTACTTGATGCCGGGCTCGGCCTTGCCCTCGAGGTGCGGACGCAGGCGCTCGATGACCTTGGGTCCGATCTCCTGGCGCACGGTTTCGATGTTGCCGCCCGGCGGCGTGCGGAAGTTGCCCCAGACGTTGTCGGTCTGCGCCACCGGCAGATAGTCCGGCCCCGGCGCGGCCAGCCAGCAGAACAGCAGGGATCCCGGCACCAGCAGACCGATCCACAGCAGCCGCGCCAGCGGCGTGGCCGTGACGCGCATGGCGCTGCCGGCCATCGCCTTCCACCAGTGATCGTGCTCATCGGCCGGAATGTGCCGGGCCAGCGCCCAGCGGTTGGCGGCCGGAATCACCGTCATCGCCACCAGCAGCGAGGCCGCGTGGCTCACGCTCATGGTGATGGCCAGATCCTTGAACAGCTGGCCTTCGAGGCCTTCCATGAACAGCACGGGCAGGAAGATCGCCACGCTGGTGAGCATCGAGGCGAACAGCGCCGGAATCACCTCCTGCGCGCCCTCGATGGTGGCGTCCCAGGCCTTGTGGCCTTGCTGCAGCAGGCGAATGATGTTGCCCTGCACGATCAGCGCGGCGTCGGTGACGATGCCGGTGGAGAAAGCCAGCCCGGCCAGCGAAATCACGTTCAGGCTGCGGCCCAGCAGATGCAGCGTGATGACGGCGAAGGCCAGCGATAGCGGAATCGTGAGGCCGATCACCAGCAGCGCGCGCGGTCCGCGCAGGAAATACCAGAGCCCGCCCACGGCCAGCAGGATGCCCACCACCAGCGACTCCTGCACGAAGCCGATGGCGCGGTGCACGTAGACGCTGGCATCCCAGGACAGGTCCGCGATGAGCTTCTCCTTGGCCAGCGGACCCTCGTTGAGCTCGGCCAGCGCCACCTTGACGCCATCGAGCACGGTGACGATGTTGGCCGTGGAGTTGCGCTGGATGGTCAGGTAGTAGCCCGGCACGCCGTTGCGGAACGAGAACGCCTGCTGGTCCTGCAGCCCCACACCGATGTCGGTGACGTCGCGCAGGTACAGCGGCCGATCGCCATTCCAGGCCACGATCAGGTTGCCGAGCTCGGCCACCGGCTCGCGGCCCGTGAAGCGCACGGTGAACTGACGCCGCCCCATGTTGACGAAGCCGGCCGAGCTGTCGCGCGCGGCGATCACGGTGCTGGCGAGCTGCTGCGGCGTGATGCCCAGCGCGGCCAG
>JALRLM010000420.1 GCA_023254435.1 Hydrocarboniphaga sp. | reverse complement strand
CGGGAGCTGCGCCATCTGCTCGGCGGCCTGCCGCGCCTGTCGATCGAAGCCGATGCCTGGGCCGCCGTCGAGGCCTCGGCTGCCGCCGTGCAGGCGGCCGTCGAGCGCGGCGAGCCGGCGTACGGCATCAACACCGGCTTTGGCAAGCTGGCCAAGACGCACATCGCGGCTGACCAGCTCACGCAGCTGCAGAACAACCTCGTGCGCTCGCATGCGGTGGGCACCGGGCCGCTGCTCGACGACGCCACCGTGCGGCTCATGCTGGTGCTCAAGGCGGCCAGCCTGGCGCGCGGAGCTTCCGGCGTGCGCCGTGTGGTCATCGAGAGCCTGCTGGCGCTCTACAACCACGGCGTGCTGCCCTGCATTCCGTCCAAGGGCTCGGTCGGGGCCTCGGGCGATCTGGCGCCTCTGGCGCACATGACGCTGACGCTGATGGGCGAAGGCGAGGCGCGCGTCGGCGGTCGCGTGATGCCGGCCGCCCAGGCCCTGCGCGACGCCGGCATCGACGCCTTGCAGCTGGCCGCCAAGGAGGGCCTGGCGCTGCTCAACGGTACGCAGGCCTCGACCGCGCTGGCGCTGCGCGGTCTCATGGAAGCCGAGGACATCTACGCCGCCGCCGTGGTGACCGGCGCGCTGTCGGTGGACGCGGCGCGCGGCTCCGATGCGCCGTTCGATCCGCGCATCCACGAAGTGCGCGGTCAGCCCGGGCAGATCGAGGTCGCCGGCGCCTACCGGCGCCTGCTCGAAGGCAGCGAGATCCGCCGATCGCACCTGGTCAACGACGATCGCGTGCAGGACCCGTACAGCCTCAGATGCCAGCCGCAGGTGATGGGCGCCTGCCTGGACCTGCTGCGAAACGCCGCGCGCACGCTGGTGATCGAGGCCAATGCGGTCAGCGACAATCCGCTGGTGTTCGGCGAGGACTTGCTGTCGGGTGGCAACTTCCACGCCGAGCCCGTGGCACTGGCGGCCGATACGCTGGCGCTGGCCATCGCCGAGATCGGTGCCTTGTCGGAGCGCCGCATCGCGCTGCTGATCGACGCCACGCTGTCGGGCCTGCCGCCGTTCCTGGTCGGCAATCCGGGCCTCAATTCGGGGTTCATGATGGCGCACGTGACGGCGGCGGCGTTGGCGTCGGAGAACAAGTCGCTGGCGCATCCGGCAAGCGTCGACAGCCTGCCGACCTCGGCCAACCAGGAGGACCACGTCAGCATGGCGACCTTCGCCGCGCGGCGCCTGCTCGACATGAGTACCAACACGCGCACCATCGTCGGCATCGAGCTGCTGGCGGCGGTGCAGGGCATCGACTTTCACGCTCCGCTCAAGACTTCGGAATCCTTGCAGTACGTGCGCACGCAGCTGCGCAGCCGCGTGGCGTTCTACGGCGACGATCGCTATTTCGCGCCCGACATCGCAGCGGCGTCCGAGCTGCTCGCCGAAGAGCTGCTGACGCCGATGGTGTCGGAGCTGCTGCCGAGCTGGGCCTGAGAGTGTGCTGTCAGGTGCAATAGATAATTTCCACCGGTCGCGCCGCTGTAGGCGCAAGTGCCACGCGCAGCCCCGATAATTCGCGTTCTTCCCTTTGCACGGCTGCCCGATGTCCGGCTGTTTTCCGAAGTGGTACGCGCGGCTGCTCGCCTTGTTGCTGGGGCTGGGGTTCGCCCTCCCGGCGCCGGCGGTTGCCGAGTCGCCGGTAGCGGAGCAGACCGAGGCTTGGTTCCCGAGCGCCGCCGAGCAGGCCTTGCTGCCCGCCGACGGCCGCGTCGTGGTGGTGGCGGACGCCAGCCTGCCGCCGCTGTCGTTTCGCGGTGACGACGGGGCCCCGCAGGGCCTGCTGATTCAGCGGGTGACGGAGGCGGCGCAGCGCCTGGGCCTGCGCGTCGAATGGCTAACGGCCAGAAGCCAGGCCGAAGCGCTGGCCCGCCTCGACGCCGGCGAAGCGCGCCTGATGTTGCCGGCCGGTTCGCAGGCGGCATCGCCAGGGCCGACGGCCCGCTACTCGGTCTCGGAGCCGCTGCTGAGCGCCAACGCGGTGGTCTATGCGCGCAGCAACCAGCCCAGCGTGAGCTCGGTGGACTCGCTGCAGGCGCTGCGCTTCGCCCAGGTGCGGGGCGCCGACGACACCATGCGCATCCGCAGGCGTTATCCGACGCTCGATGTCGGCGAGTTCGACTCGTCGCTCGAAGCCTTGCGCATGGTGTCGTCGAGCAAGGCCGAGGCGCTGTTCGGCGATCCGATGCAGCTGGCCTACCTGACCGGCCATCACGCCATCGGCAACCTCAAGCCGGTCGCCGTCGACGCGCAGCTGCCTTACGAATACCGCCTGCAGGCGAGGGCGATCGATGCGCCCTTGCTGCGCCTGTTCGACCGCGCCTGGCAAAGCCTGCCCGAGCACGAGCGTGAGGCCGGCGTGGGTGTCGCGGGGCCGGCGGCCGACGCGCTGGGCTCGGGTTCGCAGCCGATCGCGCTGACACCGAAGGAGCGCGACTGGATCGCCGCGCATCCGCGCATTCGCCTGGGCATCGACCAGAACTTCGCCCCGATCGAGTTCGTCGACGGGCAGGGCCGCTACACCGGCCTGGTGGCCGACTACGTGGCGCTGCTGGAGCAGCGCACGGGGCTGAAGATCGAGCCGCAGTTCGGCCTGAGCTGGAACGAAACCTATCGTCGCGGGCTGGCCGACGAGATCGACGTCTTCGCCTCGATCGCCCGCACGCCGGTACGCGAGGACCTGTTCAAGTTCGTCGGCCCGTACGCGGTGATTCCGTCGGTGGTGGTCACGCGCAGCGACCAGCCCGGCGTGCCGACGCTGGACTCGCTGCGCGGGCAGTCGATCGCGCTGGTCGACGGCTACGCCGAAGTGGAGATGATCCGCGAGCATTACCCGGACATCCGCATCGTCTTCGTCGCCAGCGTGCCGGCGGCGCTCGAGGCGGTGGCCAATGGCGATGCGGCCTCGACGCTGGTGTCGATCGCCGGCTTCGAGTACGAGCGCCAGCGACTGAGCCTGCTGAACCTGAAAGTCGGCGGGCGCAATCCGCTGCGAGACATCGAGCTCTACATTGCCGTGCGCACGCACCAGGACGTGCTCGGCGGCATCATGGCCAAGGCCATGGCGGCGATTGCGCCGGGCGAACGCCAGGCCATCGCCTCGCGCTGGTTCAACGGCGGTGCCGAAACCGTGGCGCCGTGGAACCAGTGGCTGCGCGAGGCAGCGCCCTGGCTGATCGGCGTGATCGCCACGGCACTGCTCGCACTGGCGATCGTGCGCAGCTTGCCCGCGATCCGGCAGCTGCCGCTGTTCTGGCTCATGACGCTGCTGATCGCGGCTCAGGGCGCGATGCTGGTGCTGATGGTCTGGAGCACCAACGAGCTGCGCGACGTCGCCAGCGAGAAGGTCCGCCACAATACCGAGCGCGCGCGCGTGCTCGACATGGGCGCGACGCTCGAATTCATCTCGCACGATCTCACGCGCATGGTGCAGAGCTATGCGGTCACGCTCGACCCGCACTTCCGCGACTGGTATTTCGAGATCCTGGCGATCAGCGAAGGCCAGCAGGCCTGGCCTGTGGATTTCGACGCCACCTACTGGGATCGCCGGCTGCTCCGGGACGTGGCCCGCACCGAGGGGCGCAAGATTTCGGTTCGTGCCCAGCTCAACCAGCTCGGCGTCACGCCGGCCGAATTTCGCGAGCTCGATCATTCCAAGGTGCTGTCCGACGAACTCGCCCAGCGCGAGATCGCAGCGATCGGCGAGCTCGATGCCCTCGTCGCCCGCTACGGTCGCGCGACGGCCGGCGAGCGGGTGGAGGCGGTCCGTCGCGGATTGTTCGATGCCGACTACGAGCGCAAGGCGGCGATCATCCAGCAGTCGCCGCGCCGCTTCGGCGAGCTCGTGCGCCAGCGCTATCAGCAGACCTTCGCGGCCCTGCAGGGGCGCGAGCGTCGCTACGGCCTGGTGCAGACGGGTGCCGGCATCGGCCTGCTGCTGTCGTTCGCGCTGGCTTTCTTCGGCGCGATGCGCACGGTGCAGGCGCCGCTGGCGCGGCTGCTGGTGACGGCACGCCTGTTCGCCGCCGGCCAGTACGGCGAGCGCGCGCGCGTCGATGGCGCGGCGGAAATCCAGGCGGCGGCGAAGATGATCAACCGCATGGCCGACAACATCGAGGCCGACATCGTCCGCCGCGAGAAGCTGCAGCAGGAGATGGTCGGCGTGCGCGAGGCCGCCGAGCGCAATGCGCAGCAGCTGCTCGACATCGCCAATACGGTGCCGGGCGTGGTGTTCCAGCTGTCGCGCAGCAACGACGGGCGCATCGGCTTTCCGTTTCTGTCGGGCGGTATCGAATACCTGACCGGTGTTCCGCTGGTGCGCGTGCAGGCCAGTTCGCAACTGCTGTTCAAGCACATTCCGGATGAGCCGCGACAGCAACTGCTCGAGCTGATCGCCCAGGCGTATCAGGCGCGCGATCCCTGGCGCATGCGCTTTCCGTTCGTCAATCCGGTCACCGGTCGCCGCATCTGGCTCGACGCGCAGGCGCAGCCGCTGGCGCCCGAAGGCGCGACCATCGTCTGGAACGGCTACTTCCAGGACGTGACCGAAGAGCATGAGACCGCCGAGCGCCTGCGTCTGGCCGAAGCCGAACTGTCCGCCGCCTTCAGACGCACCGAAGGCCAGTTCAGCTCGGTGATGGAGAATGCGCCGTCGGCGATCTGGGTCAAGGATCGCGAAGGCCGCTTCCTGCTCGCCAATCGCGCCTATCGCAGCATCTTCGGGCTGCCGCTCGACACCGAGCTGGTCGGCCGCACCGACTACGATTTCTTCCCGGCCGATGCGGCCGACAGCTTCCGTGTCAACGATGCACGCGTGATGGAAAGTGGCGCCACCGAGCAATTCGTCGAGCCCATCGTGCGCGCCGATGGTGTGCAGACGGTGCTGTCGGTCAAGTGGCCGCTGGTCGACGAGACCGGCCAGGTCTACGCCGCCGGCGGCATGTGCGTGGACATCACCGAGCAGGTGCGCCTGCAGGATGAACTCAAGGCGCTCAACGAATCGCTGGAGCGGCGCGTCGCCGAGCGCACGCGCGAAGCCGAGGAGGCCAACCAGGCCAAGTCGGCCTTCCTGGCCAACATGAGCCACGAAATCCGCACGCCGATGAACGCGATCATCGG
>JALRLM010000368.1 GCA_023254435.1 Hydrocarboniphaga sp. | reverse complement strand
CGTGCTGGCCGTGGTGAGTCCGCGCGCGCGCGAAGGCCGCTCGGTGCTGGCCGCCGAACTCGCGCTGGCCTTCGCCCAGCTCGGCAAGCCCACGCTGCTGGTCGACGCCGACCTGCGCCGCCCGGGCCTGCACCGTCTGTTCAATGCCGACAATGCCAACGGCCTGTCGCAAGCGCTGGCGGGCCACGATGCGCAAAGCCACGTGCATCCGGTCGACGGCGCGCCGCAGCTCGGCGTGCTGACCTCGGGCGCGGTCTCCGACAATCCGCTGGAGCGTCTGTCCGACGGTCATTTCGAAGCGCTGGTGCGCCAGTGGCGCCGCCGCTACGAGCACATCGTCATCGACACCTCGCCGGTGGCCGACTACTCCGACGCGCTGGCCGTGGCGACCGTGGTCGGTCGCGTGGTCATGGTCAGCCGCGCCTGCCACACGCCCTACGATTCCACTCGCGATCTGCTGCGCAGGCTCACCGCCACGCAGTCGCAGGTGCTCGGCGCGGTCATCAACCACTTCTGATGCCGGTCGCGGCGCACCATCCGTCGCGCAGCTGGATCGCCGATACGCGATTCTCGCTGCCCGTGAGCATCGCGGCCTGGGCGCTGATCGTGCTCATGATCGTGCCCGACGGCTTCAACTACAGCGCGGTGTCGACGGCCGACATGCCGTCCTCGGGCAGCGCCGTGAGCCGCCTGCTGTGGTTGGGCCTGCTCGGCTCGGGCGCGCTGGTGATCGCCTGGCGCTCGCCGCTGAGCTGGCTGCTGCTGCGCTTCCTCAATCCGTTTCTGCTCGCGCTGTCGGCGCTGGCTGTCATGAGCGTGCTGTGGTCGATCGAACCCGGCATCACGATACGCCGGCTGATCCGCCTCGCCGCGGTGCTCGGCGTGTCGGCCGCGCTGGTGCTGCTGGCCTGGCATCGCCGGCGTTACCAGACCGTGGTGCGCCCCGCGCTGACCGCGATGCTGTTCGGCTCGATCCTGTTCTGCATCGCGTTTCCGTCGCTGGGCATCCACTCGGAGAGCAACGCCGAACTCGCCGGCGCCTGGCACGGCCTGGCCACGCACAAGAACTCGCTGGGCGCGCTGGCCTCGCTCGGCGTGATCTTCTGGTTCCACGGCTGGCTCGCGCGCGAAGTACGGCCGCTGCCCGCGCTCGCGGGCGGCAGCGTGGCCATGCTCTGCCTGCTGCAGTCGCGCAGTTCCACCTCGCTGGTGACGACGCTGTTCGTGATGGTGTTCCTGGTGTTGCTGATGCGCGCGCCGGCCAACCTGCGCCGCTACATGCCCTGGGCCGTGGGCATCTTCGTCGCCGTGCTGCTGACCTATGCCATCGCCGTGCTGCGCCTGGTACCGGGACTCGACATGCTGCTGCAGCCCGTGGCGATGGTCACCGGCAAGGACCTGACCTTCACCGGGCGCAGCGAGATCTGGGCGATCCTGGCCGAGCACATCCAGTTCGCGCCCGTGCTCGGCACCGGCTATTCGGCCTACTGGATCGGGCCGATGTTCCAGTCGCCGTCCTACGAATTCGTCATTCGCATGTGGTTCTATCCGGGCTCGGCGCACAACGGCTACATCGAGATCGTCAACGACCTGGGCTTCGTCGGCCTGGTGCTGCTGCTGGGTTATCTGCTCACGCACGTTTCGCACTGCCTGCGCCTGCTGCGCATCGACCGCAGCCAGGCCGCGCTGTACCTGGGCGTGTTCTTTCAGCAGGCGATCACCAACCTGTCCGAGACACACTGGTTCGCGGTCATGAGCGTGGACTTCGTCATCGTGACCATGGCCAGCTTCTGCCTGGCTCGCGACCATCTCGAATTCCAGTTGCAGCGTTACTTCGGCCGACCGCCGCGACCGTCCGTGGTCGTGGCGACTCCGGTCCCATCGATGGGGAGTTGACCGCATGACAGCCCAGGGAGCGGGCGAAACACCAGGCGAGCCGGCGCGCATCAGCGTCTGCATCGCCACCCACAAGCGTGTCGCGCGCCTGTCGGCGCTGCTCGACGATCTGGCCAGCCAGACGCTGCCACCGCACGAGGTTGTGGTCGTCGACAACGATGCCGACGGCAGCGCGCTGGCCCTGCTCGCGCAGCCTTGCGAGCGGCCCTTCGAGCTGCGCAGCGAGCTGCAGCCGGTGAAGAACATCTCGATCACGCGCAATCGCAGCGTGGCCCTGGCCAGCGGCGACTGGCTGGCGTTCGTCGACGACGACGAGCGCGCGCCGGCGCAATGGATCGAACAGCTCGTCGATGCCGCGCAGCGCTACGAGGCCGATGCCGTGCTGGGCCCGGTCGTGCCCGAACTGCCCGACAACGCGCCGGCCTGGATCCGTCGCGGCCGCTTCTACGATTGGGCGCGCATGCGCAGCGGCACGCCGGTGCCGCCGAACCGCCTTCGCCTGGGCAACCTGCTGATCCGCGCCTCGCTGCTGCGCGCGCTGGATCCGCCTTTCGATCCGGCCTACGGCCTCACTGGCGGCGAGGACGGCGATCTGCTGGCGCGACTGTCGCAACAGGGCGCACGCATGGTCTGGTGCGACGAGGCCGTGGTACGCGAGCCCATCGAGGCCTCGCGCCTGTCGCTGCGCTGGCTGCTGCGGCGCGCGCTGCGCGGTGGCCAGGACTTCGCACGCCACACCATCGCCGGCCGCTACGGCAGTGGCGGTGTTGGCCAGCGTTCGACGCTGCTGCTGCGCGCGGCCACGCAGGCCTTCGCCGCCGGCGCGCTCGCGCTGCTGAGCTGGCCGCTGGGCCGTCATCACGCCGCCTTCTGGCTCACCCGACTCTCCGCCAACCTCGGCAAGCTCTCGGTGTTCTGGGGCGCCCATTACCGCGAATACGCCTGACATGATCGACGCCCTGTTGCACGCGCTCCTGCTGATCGTGGCCATACCGGCCGTGATTTCCTGCGGCTACCTGCTGCTGCTGACGCTGCTCTCGCAGCTGCCGAAGCAACCCCCACCGGCGTCGCGCAGCCTGCGCTTCGACATCATCGTGCCGGCCCACAACGAGGCCATGGTGATCGAGCGCACCATCGCCAGTCTGCGCCGCATCGACTGGCCGTCGAAGGGTTATCGCATCGTGGTCGTCGCCGACAACTGCAGCGACAACACCGCGCGCCTGGCCAGCGACGCCGGCGCTACCGTGCTGGTGCGCCACGACGAGCAGCTGCGCGGCAAGGGCTACGCGCTGCGCCACGCCTTCAACGCCAGCCGTGAACTGGGCTGGGCCGATGCCGTGGTCATCATCGACGCCGACGCGGTGGTGTCGACCAACCTGCTCGAAGCCTGCGCCGCGCGCATCGAAGCCGGCGCGCAGGCCGTGCAGGTGCACTACGGCACGCTCAATCCGCATTCGGCCTGGCGCACCCGGCTCATCACCATCGCCAAGGCCGCCTTCCACATCGTGCGCTCGCGCGCACGCGAGCGGCTGGGCCTGTCCTGCGGCCTGCGCGGTAACGGCTGGTGCGTGACGCACGCGCTGCTGCGCCAGGTGCCCTACGAGGCCTTCTCGCTGACCGAGGATCTCGAATACGGCATCCAGCTGGGCCTGGCCGGCCACCGCGTCTGGTACGCCGACGAGGCGCATGCCGACGCCGAAATGGTCACCGGCGAAGCCGTGGCGCGCTCGCAGCGCCAGCGCTGGGAAGGCGGACGCTTCCAGATGATCCGCAAGATGACGCTGCCGCTGCTGCTGGCGTCCATCAAGCGCCGCAGCGCGGTCTGCCTCGACCTGACCATGGACCTGCTCGTGCTGCCGCTGTCCTATGTGGTGCTCAACGTGGCCGCGCTGCTCGCGCTGTCGCTGCTGGCCCTGCTGACGCTGCCACAGGCGATGACCTGGCTGTGGCTGTCGCTGGCCTGCGTGGCGAGCCTGCTGGCCTACGTGCTGCGCGGCTGGCAGCTCAGCGGCACCGGCAGCCAGGGCCTGCTCGATCTGGCCCAGGCACCGCTCTACCTGCTGTGGAAGCATGCCGTGGTCGCGCGCCGCGACTCACCCAGCGAGTGGATCCGCACCGAGCGGGAATCCTGAGGCCATGGGCCGATTCTCCAATGCGCAGACGCTGCTGGTGCGCGTGCTGTCCGGCGCGGTACTGGACCAGGCCCTGCTGTCGGCCGCGAACTTCATCGTCGGCCTGGTGCTGATCCGCCACACCAGCGACCTGCAGTACGGCTACTACATCCTGGCGACCAACGCCTTCATGCTGCTGACCTCGCTGCAGAACGCCTTCGTGTCGCCGGCCCTGGTCACGCGCTTCACGCGGCTCGACGCGCAACAGCATCCCGGCGTGATCGGCAGCCTGTATCACGAGCAGCGCGACCTGATGTTCAAGACCATGGGCATCGGCATCATCGCCACGCTGCTGCTGTGCGCGCTGACGAGCTGGCTCGACGCCGGCACCGGCTCGGTGCTCGTGGTGGGGCTGGTCTGCACACTGGCGATCGCGCATCGCGAATACTTTCGCATCGTGCTGCTGTCGTACCGTGAGCCCGGCGAGGTGCTGCGCAGCGACCTGCCCTACATCGCGGTGCTGATCGGCGGCGTCTGGCTGGCCACGCAGACTTCGGCGCCCGCCACCTTCGCCATCGCCAGCATGGGCGCGGCCAGCCTGTGCAGTGGCCTCATGCTTGCGCACAAGCTGCATCGCCGTCAGCCCTGGCAGCCCGTCGCCGGACGCCGCCTGATGCGCGAGATCGCGCCGCTGGGGCTGTGGTCGCTGGCCGGCGCGGCGATCCACTGGAGCTTCAGCCAGGGCTACAGCTACGTCGTCGCCGGCGCGCTCGACGTCACCGCCGTGGCCGCCATCGCGGCGACGCGCCTGCTGATGATGCCGATCAACCTGCTGTCGACGGGCATCCGCTCGATGATGCTGCCGATGACCGCGAACTGGCTCGATCGCGGCGGCGTGTCCAGCACGCTACGCAAGCTCGTGCTGTTCGCCATCGCCATCGCCACCATCGCCATGGCCTACTTCGCCAGCATGTGGCTGCTGCGCGACTGGATCTTCGCCAACGTGATGCACAAGCAGTTCGCCCAGCGTGATCCGCTGCTGCTCATGTGGTCGGCGATCTTCCTGGTCATGGTGGTGCGCGACCAGTTCATCATCCTGCTGATCGCGCGCGAGCGCTTTCGCGTGCTGACGCAGCTGACGCTGATCTGCGCGGCGGTATCGCTGGGCGTGGGCTGGTGGGCGATGCAGCTCTACGGCCAGGTCGGCGCGCTGAGCGGCATGCTGCTCGGCGAGCTGATCAACCTGAGCGGTGTCGCCTTGCTGGTGCTGCGCGAACGCCGCCACGAACGCAGCGACCATCCCTCGCCTTCCCCGCTCGCGGCGAACGCGGGCATCGCCGGCTCCAAGTCATGAGCCGGGCCCGACTGCTGTTCGTCACCGACGTGTTTCCGTTCCCGTTCGATCGCGGGCAGCACGTGCGCATCCACAACCTGATCGCGGCCTGCGCGCAGGTGTTCGAGGTGAGCTTCCTGGGTCCGCGGCCGGCCGACGCCGCGCACGCCGATGCGCTGCGCGAACTGTGCGCGCAGACCCTGTTCGTCGACGACGCGCCGCTCGAGGGCCGCGAGGAAACCCGCAGCCG
>JALRLM010000298.1 GCA_023254435.1 Hydrocarboniphaga sp. | reverse complement strand
GTGGCCGGATTGGTACCGTGCGCGGCGTCCGGCACCAGAATTTCGGTGCGGCCGTGATCGCCGCGCGCCAGGTGATAGGCGCGGATCATCGCCACGCCGGCGAACTCGCCCTGCGCGCCGGCCATCGGCGTCAGGCTCACGCCGGCCATGCCGGTCACGTCCTTGAGAATTTCCTGCAGATCGTACATGCAGGCCAGAAAGCCCTGGCTGTGCGACGCCGGCGACAGCGGATGGCGCTGCAAAAACTCCGGCAGCATCGCCAGCGTGTTACAGGCACGCGGGTTGTACTTCATCGTGCACGAACCCAGCGGGTAGAAGTGCGTGTCGATGGAGAAGTTCTTCTGCGACAGGCGCGTGTAGTGGCGCACGGCCTGCAGCTCGGAGACCTCCGGCAGCGCGGGCGCGCTGCTGCGGCGCAGCGCTTCGGGAATCGCGGCGGCATCAACCGGCGTGGCCGGACGCTGCGCCTCGGCGCCACGGCCCTTGGAGCCGCGTTCGAAAATCAGCAGGTCGTTGTTCTGAAGTAGCGTCATTTTCTGTTCTCCCGATCAGGCCTTAGCGAGCACGCTGGCCAGCGCGTCGCGGTAGTGCCGAAGATCGGCGGGCGTCTTGGTTTCGGTGGCGCAGATCAACAGGGCGTTGCCGAGTTCGGGGAAATCGCTCGACAGATCGAAGCCGCCGAGGATGCCGTGCTCGCTGGCCAGCGCCTGCAGCACCGGCGCCACGGGCTTGGGCAGCACGATCACCGCCTCGTGAAACCCCGGCGCCGCGAAAGCCTTGCCCACACCCGGAATGTCGGTGAGCAGCTGCAGCAGTTCCAGGGTGTGATTGAGGCTCGCCGAGGCCACGCGCGCCAGACCTTCGGCGCCCAGGATCGACATGTGGATCGTCGCTGCGGTGACCAGCAGGCCCTGGTTGGTGCAGATGTTGGACGTGGCCTTGCTGCGGCGGATGTGCTGCTCGCGTGCCTGCAGCGTCAGCGTGTAGCCGGTCTTGCCGTCGACGTCGACGGTGCGGCCGACGATGCGGCCCGGCATCTGCCGCACGAAAGCCTGCTTGGCGGTCAGAAAGCCGAAATAAGGACCGCCCGAAGCCAGCGGCGCGCCCAGCGGCTGGCCGTCACCGCAGACGATGTCGGCGCCGGTCGCGCCCCATTGTCCGGGCGGCTTGAGCAGCGCCAGCGACACCGGGTTCACCACGCCGATCACCATGGCGCCCTTGGCGCGCGCGGCGTCGGTCAGTGCGTCCACGTCCTCGAACACGCCGAAGAAGTTGGGCTGCGCGATCACCAGGCTGGTGACGCTGCCCGCTTCGATGCTTTCGATGGCCTTGAGATCGGTGCGGCCGCTGGCGTCATGCGGCAGCTCCACGATCTCGATGTTCTGCGCATCGACGATGGCGAACAGCACCTTGCGATACAACGGATGCAGCGTGCGCGGTACCAGTACCTTGCGCTTGCCAGCCTTGTGACTGCGCTCGGCCATCAGCACCGCTTCGGCCAGCGCCGAGGCACCGTCGTACATCGACGCATTGCTCACGTCCATGCCGGTCAGCGCCGTCATCATGCTCTGGTATTCGTAGAGCAGCTGCAGCGTGCCCTGGCTCGCCTCGGCCTGGTACGGCGTATAGGCGGAGTAGAACTCGCCGCGCGTGGTGATCTCCCACACCGCCGCCGGAATATGGTGCTCGTAGGCACCCGCGCCGATGAAGTTGAGCCCGCGCCGGTCCTGGTGCGCGCGGCCGTGCATCAGGCGCGCGACTTCCATTTCGGTCAGGCGATGCGGCACGTGCTGCAGCGCGCCGCATCGCAGTTCGGCCGGAATTTCGTCGAACAGCGCGTCGAAGCTCTTGGCGCCGATGGTGCCGAGCATCTCGGCGATATCGGTTTCGGTGTGGGGAATGAAGGGCATGATCGAATGACGGCCTGAGTGTGCGGTTGCGGTGTGGTCGCCGTGCGCGGGCGCGAGGCTTACGCGATCGACTTGGCGTAGCCGGCGGCGTCGAGCAGGCCGTCGACATCGGCCGCGTTGGCGGGCTTGAGCTTCCACATCCAGCCTTCGCCGTAGGGGTCGCTGTTGAGCAGCTCGGGCGCGCCGGCCAGCGCTTCGTTGACGGCGACGACTTCGCCGGCGACGGGGCTGTAGACGTCCGAAGCGGCCTTGACCGATTCGACCACCGCGCAGGCCTCGTCGGCCTTGAGCACGCGGCCCACTTGCGGCACTTCGACGAACACCAGATCACCCAGCGCGGCCTGCGCGTGGTCGGTGATGCCGATCAGCAGCGTGCCGTCGGGCAGCGTCTTGATCCATTCGTGCGAAGCGACGTACTTGAGATCGGTGGGGATGTTGCTCATGCCAGGGGTCTCCAGAATCGGAACGGAAAATTGGGGTTGTGGCTTTCGAAGCCGGGAATCGGTGAACGAGCAGCGAACGGTCGGCGGACCATGGACAAACCCGAAATCAGACCAGCACCTTGCCGTTGCGTACGAACGGCGGCTTGACCACGCGCGCGGCCACCCACTGACCGCGAATCTCGACTTCGCAGGCGCCATCGAAATCGGCGCCCACGCGCGCCAGCGCGATCGACTGCTTCATGCTGGGCGCGAAGCCGCCGCTGGTGGTCTCGCCGGTGGCGCCGCTGGCGAAACGCACTTTCATGTGCGAACGCGCGATGCCGCGACCTTCGAGCACCAGGCCGACGAAGCCCTGCGGGCAGCTCGTGCGAAAGCCCTCGATGGCGGCGCGGCCGATGAAGTCGCGGCCCTCGGTGAAGGCCACGGTCCAGCCCAGGCCGGATTCGAGCGGGTGCCGGCTCTCGTCCATGTCCTGTCCATACAGGTTCATGCCGGCCTCCAGGCGCAGCGTGTCGCGCGCGCCCAGGCCGCAGGGCTTGACGCCATCGGCCAGCAGCGCGCCCCACAGGGTCACGAGTCCGGCATGCGGCAGGATCAGCTCGAAGCCGTCCTCGCCCGTGTAGCCCGTGCGACCGACGAAGACATCGCCCTCGTACACGGCCTGGAAGGCGCCCAGGGCCAGCGCGGGCGTCGACAGCGCGGCCGGCAGATGACGCGCGGCGATCTCGCGCGCCTGCGGGCCCTGCACGGCGAGAATGCCCAGGTCGCTGCGATGGGTCACGGCCACGCCGAAGGCCGCGGCCTGCTGGCTGATCCAGGCCAGGTCCTTGTCGGTGGTGCCTGCGTTGACCACCAGACGGAACCAGTCCTCGGTCAGAAAGTAGGTGATGAGGTCGTCGATGATGCCGCCGTCCTCGCGCAGCATGCAGCTGTAGAGCGCCTTGCCGGGCGTCTTGAGCTTGGCCACGTCGTTGGCCAGCAGCTTGCGCAGGAACTCGCGCGTGCGCTCGCCCCTGAGGTCCACGGCCGACATGTGGGCGACGTCGAACATGCCCGCGCCGCTGCGCACGGCGTGATGCTCGTCGAGCTGCGACTGGTACTGGATCGGCATGTCCCAGCCGGCGAAGTCGACCAGCTTGGCGCCCAGGCGCTGGTGTTCGGAATGAAGCGCGGTTTTCTTGAGCATGCGTTCAACTCGTGGACATGGAGGATCGAGGTCGAGCCGGCAGCCGATACGGAGATCGCCGCGCCGCGCTCGTCCCGCCCCATCTGTCCTTCCGAAAACCGCTTCGGACCTGAGAGTTGAGACTGCGCATCCGCAGCCGTGCCCCATCGGTGGACGGTCGCAACGCGACCGTCGCTCTCCAGAGTGTGCTGGTCGTCCGCGGCATCGTGACGATACCGGCGGCGACCGACAGTGCGCTCCTTTTACCTGAGCGATTCCGGGCGGATTTGCGCCTTCGGTGCCGGTGCGACGCCTGCGGCGCCACCTCGGTCTCTCGCGCACTGTCTGTGCCATGCAACGAGCCCGAGTCTACGCGAGCCCGGCGCGGCTCACTAGCCGCCGAAGCCGCTTTTCGCCTTGAGGAAAACCCCCCAGGCCATCCCGGCACGGCAAGCTCGCTTGTCCATCGCCCGCGGCTCGGCCACCATGCCGGGACATGCCCACCCCTCGTACTCCCCCTTACGGGCTCCGCCGCATGGTGGCGCTCGCGGCACTGGCGCTGTCCGCGCCGGCCCGCGCGCAGTCGCTGCCCTCGGTCGACGATGTCGCCGCGCAGGCGCCCAGCAAGCCCAAATGGGAAGCCGGCCTGGCCGGCATCGCCGTCACCACGCCGCTGTACCCGGGCTCGGACGACACCCGCACGCTGGCCCTGCCGGTGCCCTATTTCGTCTACCGCGGCCGCGTGCTGCAGGCCGACCAGGAAGGTTCGCGGCTGCGCCATCGCTTCACGCCGCACGTCGAGCTGGGCTTCAGCGGCGGCGGCGCGCTGTCGAGCAATTCCAGCGACTCGCAGGTGCGCGAGGGCATGCCCGACCTCGATTACCTGATCGAGCTGGGCCCCAACCTGAAACTGAGCTTCGATGCCCCGCGCCCGCGCTCGCAGTTGGTGATCGACCTGCCCGTGCGGGCGGTGTTCTCACTGGGCTCGGGCATCCAGGATCGCGGCTTTCTGTTCGCCCCCGAAGCCAGCTACGTCGACGACGGCCTGGCCGGCGGCCGGCTGTCGTGGCGCGTTTCCGTGGGCAGTGATTTCGCCACCGAGAAGCTGCACGACTACTTCTACGAAGTCGCGCCGCGCTACGTCACCGAGCAGCGGCCGGCCTACGCGGCCTCGGCCGGCTACCTGGGCTCCTCGCTCGGCACGCGCTTCACCTACGAGTTCACCGAGCGCATGCGCGGCTTCGTGGCGCTGCGGTATTTCCTCTACGCCGGATCGGCGAACGAGGACAGCCCGCTGTTCGAGCGCGACGATGCTTATTCCACCGTGCTCGGCGTGACCTGGTCGTTCTACTGGTCGCGCGAGAAAGCGGAGCCCTGAGGCCGGCCGTGGGGCCTGTGAGCCGCGCTCACCAGCCCTGACCGTCACGGTCACGGTGAATCATTCGGCCGCCTACAACGCCCTCAACCCGCTCATGCTGCAGGAGCTCGGCACGGCACTCGACGCGATCGAGGACGCATCCCAGCCACCACCGGGCACGAAGCCCTTCAGGCCTTGCCGTAGAGCGTGACGACGCAGGCACCGCCGATGCCGATGTTGTGCTGCAGCGCCAGGCGCGCACCCTCGACCTGGCGCACGCCGCTGCGTCCGCGCAGCTGCTCGACCAGCTCCGTGCATTGCGCCAGACCCGTGGCGCCCAGCGGATGGCCCTTGGACAGCAGGCCGCCCGAGGGATTGGTCACCACCTTGCCGCCATAGGTGTTGTCGCCGTCCCAGATGAACTTCTCGGCCGTGCCTTCGGGCGTGAAGCCCAGGGCCTCGTAGGTGACGAGTTCGTTGGCGGTGAAGCAATCGTGCAGCTCGCAGACGTCGATGTCGTCGGCGCCGATGCCGGCCTGCGCATAGACCTGCTGCGCGGCAGCCCTGGACATGTCGTAGCCCACGGCCTTGATCATCGAGCCGGCCTCGAAGGTCGAGGCGGTGTCGGTGGTCATGGCCTGTCCCAGGATGGCGATGTCCGAGCGCAGGCCGTGCTGTTTCGCGTAGCGCTCCGACACCAGCACGGCCGCCGCCGCGCCGCAGGTGGGCGGGCCACATTGCACACGCGTGAGCACGCCGTAGATGGTCGGCGTCGCCATGATCTGCTCCACCGTCAGTAGCTCGCGGAAGATCGCCTTGTCGTTGTGCTGCGCATGCTTGCGCGCCTTCTCCGAAATCTTGGCGAAGGTTTCGCTCCTGATGCCGTACTTCTGCTGATATTCCACGCCCGCGCCGCCGAACATATGCGGCGCCGGCGGCATCTGCGGCGCGGGTTGCAGGCGCTGCGACTGCTCGTTCCACTTGTCCAAAGGATCGGGGCGGTCCTTGTACATGCTGCCCAGCGCGCCGGGCAGCATCTGTTCGAAACCGAAGGCCAGTGCGCAGTCGATGGCGCCCGAGGCGATCGCCTGACGCGCCAGGAACAGCGCCGTCGAGCCCGTGGAGCAGTTGTTGTTGACGTTGATGACCGGCACGCCGCTCATGCCTACTTCGTAGGCCACGCGCTGACCGCAGGTGGAGTCGCCATAGACGTAGCCGGCATAGACCTGCTGGATCTGCGGATACGACACGCCCGCGTCCTCGAGCGCGATGCGGATCGCACGCGGCCCCATGACGGTATAGGGCTCGGCCGCGCTGGGCTTGACGAAGGGAATCATGCCGACGCCGGCAACGATGACTTTCTGGCTCATGCGAATCTCCTCAGAGGCGAATCGGGCGCAACACTCAGGCGAAGTACGACTGCGACACCGCGAGCCGCTCGTGGCATTCGGCCACCATGCGGCGGATCAGCGTTGCGCAGCTCGGAATGTCGTCGATCAGGCCGACGATCTGGCCCGCCGAGACGATGCCGTCGTCGGGCGTGCCGGCCGCCAGCGCCGCCTTGCCGCGCGCGCCCGACACCAGATGGCGGATGTCCTCGAACTGGCAGCCGCGCTTCTCGGTCTCGACGACCTCGACCGAGATCGCGTTCTTGAGCACGCGCGCGGTGTTGTGCAGCGTGCGGAAGATCAGACGCGTGTCGCGCTCGCTGGCGGCCACCAGTGCCTGCTTGATGTTGTCGTGGATCGGCGCCTCGATGGTGGCGCAGAAGCGCGTGCCCATGTTGATGCCTTCGGCGCCCAGCGCGAGCGCGGCCGCCAGGCCGCGACCGTCGCCGATACCGCCCGAGGCGATGATCGGAATGCCGAGCCGGCGTGCCGCCGCCGGAATCAGCACCAGGCCGCCGATGTCGTCCTCGCCGGGATGCCCCGCGCATTCGAAGCCGTCGATCGACACCGCATCCACGCCATTGCGCTCGGCCGACAGCGCGTGCCGCACGGCCACGCACTTGTGCACGATCTTCACGCCGGCGGCCTTGGCCTTGACGATGAATTCCTTGGGGTTGTTGCCCGCGGTTTCCATGACCTTGATGCCGCTGCCGATGATGACGTCGAGATAGGCCTCGTAGGGCGGCGGATTGATCGCCGGCAGGATCGTCAGGTTGACGCCGAAGGGCTGGTCGGTCAGCCCGCGCGTGCGCTCGATTTCCCGGGCCAGGGCCTCGGGCGTCGGCTGGCTCAGCGCCGTCAGCACGCCGAAGGCGCCGGCGTTGGAGACGGCCGCCGCCATTTCGGCGAAGCCCACCCACTGCATGCCGCCCTGGATGATGGGGTAACGCGTACCGAGCAGTTCGGAAACACGGGTCTTGATCGCCGGCAGATCGGCGGCGCTACTTTGGCTTGCGATGCTCACGAGACTCCTCAGCTCAATTTACGTTCATCGAACCCGAGACCGCGGCCGATGATTTCTTTCATGATTTCGTTGCTGCCCGCAAAGATGCGACTCACGCGCGCGTCGCGGAACATGCGACTGCTACGGTACTCCTCCCTGTAGCCAGCGCCACCATGCAGCTGCAGGCATTCGTCGATCACGGCTGTTCGTCCGCATGCCCACCGGCGCAATATACTTGTCGATGACAACTAAATACAATCACCGGCAGAGTCGCCCCGACCGCTTGCTTGCCGACGACAAGTAGCGGCGCGATGCTAGGGAAGTTCTGATTAAGCGTTGCGAGCGCATGCAGGTCGCACGAGGACGGAGCGCAGCAACCGGAGCGTACCGACCTGTACGTGAGGATTTCGAGCACCGCCCTCTTGCGAGATGAGAAGCTCAGCAGCTTAATCAGGGCTGCCCTAGCAGGGCGGTGGCGAGAGGGCAAGGTTTGCCGCCGGGGGCGGCGGGGGTAGAATCCCTCGCTTCCCAGATCGCAGGTCCAGGACAGCCAAGCGCATTGAACGCCATCGCCGACACGCTCCCCACCGTCGTCCGCTATCGCGTGGAAGCGTCCGATCCCGCCGCGCATCGATTCGACATCCGCTGCGAACTCGCGTCGCCGTCCGGTCCCTGCGTGTTCCGCCTGCCGGGCTGGATTCGCGGCAGCTACTTGGTTCGCGACTTCGCCAAGCACGTGTACGGACTGCGCGCCTTTCGCAACGGCGAGCCGCAGCAGATCGAGCGCCTGGACAAGCGCAGCTTTCGCGTCGACGGCCACGGCCCGCTGGTGCTGAGCTATTCGGTGCACGCCTATGACGAGTCGGTGCGCAAGGCCTATCTCGACGCGCGGCGCGGCTTCTTCAACGGCAGCTCGCTGTTCTATTGTCCGCAGGGCGCCGAATCCGCGCGCTTCGAAGTGCACATCGATCGTCCGGCCGGAACCGAAGGCTGGAAGCTCGCCACCACGCTGAGCGCGCTCGACATCGACACCGATGGCTTTGGTCTCTACGCGGCCGAGGACTACGAAGCGCTGATCGATCATCCGGTCGAGATGGCGCCATATCAGCGCTACAACTTCGACGTCGACGGCATTGCGCACGCGCTGATCCTGTCGGGCCGGGTCGAGCTCGACGCGCCGCGCGTGACCGCCGATCTGGCGCGCATCTGCCATGTCGAGCGCGAGATGTTCGGCCAGCAGCCGGCGCTCGATCAGTATCTGTTCCTGACCAACGTCGTCGCCGCCGGCTATGGCGGGCTGGAGCATCGCAGCTCTACCGCGCTGATCTGTTCGCGAGGCGATTTTCCGCGTGTGGGCAAGGCCGAGCTGAGCCGCGAGTACCGCACCTTCCTGGGACTGTGCTCGCACGAGTATTTCCATCTCTGGAACGTCAAGCGCATCACCGCGAAATCCTTCCTCGACTCCGATCTCGGAGCCGAAGCGTATTCGCGCGACCTCTGGCACTACGAAGGCGTCACCAGCTACTACGACGATCTGTTCCTGCTGCGCGCGGCGGTGATCGACGCGCCGAGTTATCTCGACCTGCTGGCCGAAGGCGCGACGCGCCTGCAACGCGCACCCGCGCGTCTCGTGCAGACGCTCGAGGACGCGAGTTTCGAGACCTGGATCAAGTACTACCAGCCCGACGAAAACTCGATCAACGCGAGCACCAATTACTACGTCAAGGGCGCGCTGGTTGCGCTGTGTCTGGACCTGACGCTGCGCCTGCAATCGAGCATCACGCTCGACGATGTCATGCGTGCGCTGTGGACGCGCTACGGCGCCCCCGGCATCGGCGTGCCCGAAGGCGGGCTGGCGGCGATCGCACAGGAGCTGTCGGGCCTGGACCTGGGCGCGTTCTTCGAGCGCGCGCTGCGCTCTACCGACGAGCTGCCGCTGGCCGAGCTGCTGGGCGCCTTCGGTGTGGCGGCGACGCTGCGCGCATCGAGCTCGCCGATCGACGACGGTGGCCGCACGCGATCGACCAGCCAGTCGCCTTGGGCCGGCTTGCGCCTGCGCGCGGGCGATACCGCCATCGCGCAGGTGATCGCGGGCGGCCCGGCGCAGCGCGCGGGTCTGTCGGCGGGCGACCAGATCGTGGCGCTCGACGGCCTGCGCGTCACCCCACAGAACTGGAATCGCCGGCTCGACGCCGCCGAGGCCGGCACCGCGCTGCGCCTGGATTACTTCCACGGCGAAGAGCTGTGCAGCACCACGATCGAGCTGGCGCCCGCGCCGCTCGATACCTGGACCCTGACGCTGGACGAGGTCGACGACGAGCGCCTGACGCGCCGCCGCGCCTGGCTCGGCGCCTGAGCTTTATCCGCAGGAGTTGTCGCGCATGCCGCAGTCGTTGTCGTCCCTGTCTCCCGACGCCGTTGCCGATGCGACCGCGCTGAACGAATCCGAAATCCGCACGCTGGTCGATCTCTACGAACAGCGCCTGGCTCGCAGCCCCGAAGCCGTCGCCTGTCGCTGGTTCGACTCCGCGAGCGGCGAGTGGACGCAGTGCGACTGGCGCGCGCTGCAGCAGCTGCAGCGCCGCTATCGCGCCGCCTTCCAGTCCGCCGGCCTGCTGCCCGGCGAGCGCGTGGCGGTGCAGATCGCCAACGGTCCGCACTGGCTGGCCGTGGACTGGGCGCTGCAGTCGCTGGGCCTGGTCATGGTCAGCGTCTACAACGAGGACACGCCCGGCAACACCGCGCACCTGCTCGCCAACAGCGGCGCCGCGCTGGCGCTGCTGCGCCAGGCCGACAGCTGGACGGCGGCGCGCGCGCTGCAGCGCTTTCCGCTGCTGCGCCAGGTGGTGATCGCGCAGGACGAGCTGCCCGATCACTGCGGCGACGCGCTGATCGACGTGCTGCGCGTGGTCGACTGGCTGCCGCCGGCGCCGCCCGAAACCGATACGCCGGCGGTCGACAGCGTCGATGCCGACGCGCTGGCGTCCATCGTCTACACCTCGGGCTCCACGGGGCCCAGCCGCGGCGTGATGCTGTCGCATCGCAACCTGCTGTCCAACGTCTTTGCCTGCCTGCGCGCGCTGCCGGTGTCGGCCGACGACTGCTTTTTCTCGGTGCTGCCGCTGGCCAACCTGTTCGAGCGCGTGGCCGGGGCCTACGGCGCCATCGTCGCCGGTGCCAGCACCGCGTATGCGCGAGGCCCCTTACTGCTGGCCGAGGACCTGCCCACGCTCAAGCCCACCGTCCTGATCGGCGTGCCGCGCGTCTACGAGCGCGTGCACGCGGCCGTGATGGCGGCGGTGGAGCAGGGCGCGGCGCCGCGTCGCGCGCTGTTCGCGCTGGCCCTGCAGGCCGGCTGGGCCGCGCACCGTGCCAACGGCGTCAATCGCCGCCGCCTCGTCAGCGCAGTGGCGCGACGGGCGCAGGACCAGCTG
>JALRLM010000265.1 GCA_023254435.1 Hydrocarboniphaga sp. | reverse complement strand
GCGACGGTGGCGCGCCGCACCAGTAGGCGAGGTTGAGCGCGTCGATGTAGACGGTGTTGGGATTCATATGCCGGTCCGCGAGCTGTCGCGCGGGCCGGCATTATGCCGCGCCTCAGACCGTCAGGTGATGCTTCACCATCTCGTCGGTCAGATCGGCGATCGGGCCCTGCGCGACGTGGCGGCCCTTGTCGAGAATGCGGAAGTCGCTGGCTACGCGGCGCGCAAACGGCAGCTTCTGCTCCACGATCAGCACGGTCAGCCCGGTCTGCTCGTTGAGGCGCAGGATCAGGTCGCCGATCTCGTGCACGATGTTGGGCTGAATGCCTTCGCAGGGTTCGTCGAGAATCAGCAGTTTCGGCTGCAGCAGCAGCGCGCGGCCGATGGCCAGCTGCTGTTGCTGGCCCCCCGACAGATCGCCGCCGCGACGCCGCAGGAACTGCTTGAGGATGGGAAAGGTCTCGTAGACGCGCTCCAGCGCATCGGCTGGCCGCTCGCGCTTGGCGATCAGACCCATGCGCAGGTTTTCTTCCACCGACAACTGGCTGAAGATCTCGCGGCCCTGCGGCACGAAGCCTATCCCCAAGCCCGCGCGCTGATCGGCCGACAGCTTGCGCAGATCGGTCGATCCGTCGAAGACGATTTCACCGGTCGCCGCACCCACCAGGCCCATCACGCAGCGCAGCAGCGTGGTCTTGCCCATGCCGTTGCGGCCCATGAGGCAGGTGCGCGATCCGGTTTCGATCTGCATGTCGATGTCCCACAGCGTATGGCTGCCGCCGTAGAACTGGTTGAGTCCCTTGATCGTCAACATGGTTCAGTCACCCAGATAGACTTCGATGACCTTCGGATCGTTCTGCACCTGGTCCATGCTGCCTTCGGCCAACACGGAACCCTGGTGCAGCACGGTCACGGTGCGCGCGATGGATCGCACGAAGGCCATGTCGTGTTCGACCACCACCACCGAGTGCTTGCCCGCGAGCGAGGTCAGCAGTTCGGCGGTTTTCTCGGTCTCCTGCGGCGTCATGCCGGCCACGGGTTCGTCGACCAGCAGCAGCTCGGGGTCCTGGCAAAGCAGCATGCCGATCTCCAGCCACTGCTTCTGCCCGTGCGACAGGCCGCCGGCCAGCGTGTCGACACGCTCGGTGAGACCGATGATCCGGAGCACCTCGTCGATGCGGCCGAGCTGCTCGCTGCTCAGTTTCGCGAACAAGGTTTTCCACACCGACTTGTCGCCGGCCATGGCCAGCTCCAGGTTCTCGAACACCGTGTGGCTCGGGAACACCGTGGGCTTCTGGAACTTGCGGCCGATGCCGGCGGCGGCGATCTCGGGTTCGCGCAGCGTCAGCAGATCCACGGTCTGGCCGAACCAGGCGCTGCCCACGTCGGGCCGCGTCTTGCCGGTGATGACGTCCATCATCGTGGTCTTGCCGGCGCCGTTGGGGCCGATGATGCAGCGCAGTTCGCCGGCCTCGATGTAGAGATTGAGGTTGTTGAGTGCCTTGAAGCCGTCGAAGCTCACGCTGATGTCTTCGAGGTACAGGATGATGTTGTGCGACAGGTCGAGCTTGGGCGCGCGTGAGCGCTGGCCCTGGCCGAGCATGCGTCCGACGTTCATGAGGCTTTCCTTTTGGCGGCGATCCTGGCGACCAGGCCGACGATGCCCTGCGGCAGAAACAGCGTCACGCCCACGAACAGCGCGCCGAGTGCGTAGAGCCAGACTTCGGGCAGCGCGGCGGTGAACCAGCTCTTGGCGTAGTTGACCACCAGTGCGCCCAGCGCCGCGCCATACAGCGTGCCGCGTCCGCCCACGGCGACCCAGACCACCACCTCGATCGAGTTGATCGGCGCGAATTCGCCCGGGTTGATGATGCCCACCTGCGGCACGTACAGCGCGCCGGCGATGCCCGCGAGGATCGCCGAGAAAGTCCACAGCCAGAGCTTGACGTTCTCCACCTTGTAGCCGATGAAGCGCGTGCGGCTTTCAGCGTCGCGCACGGCTTCCACCACGCGGCCCAGGCGCGAGCCAATGATGAAGCGGCAGGTCGCATAACCGATGCCCAGGAACAACGCCGTGGTCAGGAATAGCGCGATGCGCGTGCCGCGCGCCTGCAGATCGAAGCCCAGCAGATCCTTGAAGTCGGTCAGGCCATTGTTGCCGCCGAAGCCCATTTCGTTGCGGAAGAAGGCCAGCAGCAGCGCATAGGTCAGCGCCTGCGTGATGATGGACAGGTACACGCCGGTGACGCGCGAGCGGAACGCGAACCAGCCGAACACGTAGGCCAGCAGCGCGGGCGCCACGACCACCATCAGCATCGCGAACCAGAACAGGTCCATGCCCTGCCAGAACCAGGGCAGTTCTTTCCAGTTCAGGAACACCATGAAGTCGGGCAGCAGCGGATCGCCGTAGACGCCGCGCGTGCCGATCTGGCGCATCAGGTACATGCCCATGGCGTAGCCGCCGAGCGCGAAGAAGGCCGTGTGACCCAGGCTCAGGATGCCGCAGTAGCCCCAGATCAGGTCGACCGCGATGGCCAGCAGCGCATAGCTCATGTACTTGCCGAGCAGCGTCACCGTGTAGATCGGCACGTGCAGTGCCGAGCCTTCGGGCGTCAGCAGGTTGAGCGTGGGAATCAGCACCGCGGTGAGCAGCAGCAGGCCGAAGAAAATGCGGCTGCCCAGGTCGCTGCGCAGCAGCTGGCCGATAAAGGAGGTTTGGTTTTTCACGATCAGCCCTCCGCCATGCGGCCTTTCTGCGGAAACAATCCGCGCGGCCTCTTCTGAATGAACACGATCAGGAACACCAGCACCAGAATCTTGGCCATCACCGCGCCGGCCCAGGGTTCCAGCAGCTTGTTGATGACGCCCAGCGACATGCCGCTGATCAGCGTCCCCCACAGATTGCCGACACCGCCGAACACCACCACCATGAACGAATCGATGATGTAGGCCTGTCCCAGGTTCGGTCCCACGTTGGTGAGCTGCGACAGCGCCACGCCGGCCACGCCGGCGATGCCGCTGCCGAGGCCGAAGGTGGCGGCATCGACCCATTCGCTCTTGACGCCCATGGCGCGCGCCATGCCGCGGTTCAGCGACACCGCGCGCACCTTCAGGCCCAGCGAGGTGCGCTTGAGCAGGGTCTGCAGGCCGATGAACACCACGAACATGAAGACCACGATGTAGAGTCGGTTGGTGGTCAGCGACAGCGCGTCGTTAATCACCAGCGAGCCGCTCATGAACTCGGGCGTCGATACACTGCGGTTGAGCGGCGAGAAGATGCTGCGCACGAGCTGCTGCAGCACCAGCGACAGGCCGAAGGTGGCCAGCAGCGTCTCCAGCGGCCGGCCGTACAGAAAGCGCACGATGCCACGCTCGATCGCCACGCCCACCAGACCCGAGACGATGAAGGCCATCGGGATCGACAGCAGCGTGGCCGCGGCGATGTGCTGCGGCATCAGTTGCTGCATCACGTAGGCGGTGTAGGCGCCGAGCATGATCAGCTCGCCGTGCGCCATGTTGATGATGCCCATGACGCCGAAGGTGATCGCCAGGCCGATCGCCGCCAGCACCAGCACCGAGCCCAGCGACAAGCCGAAGAACAGGGTTTCGATGGCCGAGTAGAACGAGCGCTTGCGCTCGATGCTGCGCACGGCGGCCGTGGCGGCGCTGCGCACGCGATCGTCGGCTTCCTTGGGGCTGCCGTCCTCGTTGTTCTCGGTCAGCGGCAGCAGTGCGTTGTAGACCTCGCTGGCGAGTTCGCCATCCAGATGCCGGGCGGCGGCCAGGCGAACCTCGGTGTCGTCGCTCTGCAGGTCGGCCAGCGCCAGGCCGACGTCGATGGCCGACTGCACATCGCCATCGTTTTCGTTCTGGCGATGTGCGCGCAGGACTTCGACGGTGCTGTCGTCGAGGCTGCGCATCATCTCGCGCACCGCCGCCAGCCTCACGTCGGCGTCCTCGTTGGATAATTGCAGCTGCGCGATCATGCCGCGCAGGGCCTTGCGCAGCGCGTTGTTGGTGCCGATGCGCTTGAGCTCGTCGCTGCTGGCGCTGCCGGCCGTCTCGCCCGTGGCTGCGTCGCTGAGTTGCAGCGTGTCGCCGTCACCCGTGGCGATCACCACGGTGCCATCGGCCTTGGCGTAGAGACGCGAATCGAGCAGGGCCTTGAGCACGGCCGATGCAGCCTTGGCGTCCTCGCTCACGATCTGCTTGAGCAGATCCTCCTTCTCGGAGTAGCTGGCTTCGGCGAGCGCGCGCAGCAGACCCGCCACGCCTTGCGGAGCCGGTGCAACGGCTTCGGCCGTGGCTTGCGTTGTGGTTTCGGCAGCGGGCGCTTCGTCCTGCGCGCGGGCGCCGTTGAGCCACAGCAGCGCGGCGGCGCCGATCAGCCAGGTGGATAAGACGGATCGCATGTCCACGTCGTTCTCGCGTCCTGCGATGCGCGCGGGCGCATCGGTGAAAGAATTTTGTAAGAAGCGCTCCGGGTGGAGGGAAGCCACCCGGAGCGATCACGACTGACTACAGGGAGTGATTCATTTGCAACGACACCCGTCGGTGGCGTCGGATCAGAAGTTCTGGCCCGAGCACTTCTTGGTCTTGGTGTTGTAGTTGCCGCACTTGAGCTTGACCCAGTCGGCTTCGATGTCCTTGCTGCCGTCGAGGAAGTCGCTCCAGGCATCGCCGGGCACTTCGCCCTTGGTCTGCCATACCACGTCGAGCTGGCCGTCTTCACGGATTTCGCCGATGAACACCGGCTTGGTCAGGTGATGGTTGGGCAGCATTTCGGCGGTGCCGCCGGTGAGGTTGGGCGTTTTCAGGCCGATGATGGCGTCGGAGACCTTGCTCACGTCGGTGGTCTTGGCCTTCTCGACGGCCTTGGCCCAGAGGTTGAAGCCGATCACCGTCGCTTCCATCGGATCGTTGAAGGTGCGCTTGTCGTTCTTGATGAACTTGTGCCACGCCGCGATCTCTTTCTTGTTCTCGGGCGTGTCGATGCTCATGAAGTAGTTCCACGCGGCCAGATGGCCCACGAGCGGCTTGGTGTCGAGACCGGCGAGTTCTTCTTCACCGACCGAGAAGGCCACCACCGGAATGTCTTCGGCCGAAATCTTCTGGTTGCCGAGTTCCTTGTAGAACGGAACGTTGGCGTCGCCATTGATGGTCGAGACCACCGCCGTCTTCTTGCCCGCGCTGCCGAACTTCTTGATGTCGGCCACGATCGACTGCCAGTCGGAGTGACCGAAGGGCGTGTAGTTGATCATGATGTCTTCCTTCTTGACGCCCTTGCCGAGCAAATAGGCTTCAAGAATCTTGTTGGTCGTGCGCGGATAGACGTAGTCGGTGCCGGCCAG
>JALRLM010000205.1 GCA_023254435.1 Hydrocarboniphaga sp. | reverse complement strand
CTGGCCGGCGCAGCAGGCACCGCGCCTCGTCGAAATCCTGCGGCCGGTCTCCCGAGGTCATGAAACAGCTGCCGACCCGGAAAGCGCTGTGCGTGTCGTAGTCCTGATAAGCGAGCACGGCACCGATCCGCGGCTGCTCGTCGCGATAGTGCAGCGCGAGCCGGACACCGCCCAGGGTGACGATCACCAGCACGAGAATCGATGCCCCGGCCCAGCTCACGGCACGCGACGGCGACGTCGTCCGGAATCCGGTACGGAACGGCGTTTCGATCCATCTCCAGCTCAGTGTTGCAAGCCCGATCGCGACAGCCACGGCCAGCAGCTTGATCGCGCCCCGCGGCTCCTCGACCAGACGCCAGAACACGATCAGCGGCCAGTGCCACAGATAGAGCGAGTATGAAATCAAGCCGACGAACACCACGGGCCTGAGCGACAGCAGTCGGGCCGCGAGGGTTCGCTGTTGAGCACCCGTGGCGATCAGCAGCACGGCGCCGAGCACGCAAGGCAGCGCACCCAACCCCGGGAAATAGGCCGGCCGCATGAGCATGCCGCTGAGCAGGATCAGCGCCAGCCCGACGAGCCCCCCGACCTGCGCCGCAATGCGGCCGCGAAGCTGCCAGCCAGTCACGGCGAGCCAGGATCCGGACAACAGCTCCCAGGCGCGCAGCGGCATGACGTAGAACGCCGCGGGAGATTCGCGTGCAGTCCAGTACTGCGCCGCGATCAGGCTGAGCATCGCCGTGATCGCCAGCACACTCGTGAGCACGCGGCGCGTCACGCCGCGCAAGGCCATCAGCGACAGCGGCAGCACGATGTAGAACTGCTCTTCCACCGACAGCGACCAGGTGTGCAGCAGCGGATTGGTTTCGGAGCGGCCGTCGAAATAGCCGCTGCCCTGCAGGAAGAACTGATTGGAGACGAACAATGCCGAACTGATCAGCGCACGGCTGGCCTCGCGCAGTTCCTCGGCGTACAGCATCGCCGCGCCGACGGCCAGCGTAGCCGCATAGATCGCGAAAGCCGCCGGCAGGATGCGTCGCGCCCGGCGGTTGTAGAACTGCAGCAGCGAGAAGCGCCCCGACGCAAGCTCGGCGTCGATGATGCGCGTGATCAGGTAGCCGGAGATGACGAAGAAAACATCGACACCGACAAAGCCGCCCGGCAACTGAGGAAACTGGTAGTGATAGAGCAGCACCAGCAGCACCGCCACGGCGCGCAGGCCGTCGATATCGGGGCGATAGTGCGCGGTGGCGTCGTGTGTAGAGGGCTGCCGCGCTCGCGACGCCGCACCACTGCTGGTGACCTGCTGAAAATCTCCGTCCACTCGCCCCCCGGCGCACCCGGCTCGCGTACGAAAGGACGGAGCGGTTTATCCGTCGCACGATAGCAGAAGCGGCCTGCAGCGTCGGTGAAATCCGACACGACAGGAGACGGCGGATGGCAGCCGGGTCGTCGGCCGCCTACAGCGGAGAGAGCGCCGTCTTACTCGAAGGGGTTGTGCAGCACGATGGTGTGCTCGCGATCCGGGCCGGTCGAAATCAGCGCGATCTCGGTTTCGGTGACTTCGCGCACGCGCTCCAGATAGCGGCGCGCCGCTTCAGGCAGGTCTTCATAGCGCGTCACGCCGAACGTGCTGGTCTTCCAGCCGGGCAGTTCCTCGTAGATCGGCTCAATCTTCGAGAAGCCCTCGGCGCCAATCGGCGGCACCTCAACGGGCTTGCCGTCCACCTGGTAGCCGGTGCAGATGCGGATCACGTCGAGCTCGTCGAGCACGTCGAGCTTGGTGACGCACAGGCCGGTGACGCTGTTGTTGAAGATCGAGCGGCGCGCGGCCACGGCATCGAACCAGCCGCAGCGGCGCGGGCGCTTGGTGACCGTGCCGTACTCCTGGCCCTTGTCACGAATGTGCTGGCCGATGTCGTTTTCCTGCTCGGTCGGAAACGGACCGGCGCCGACACGCGTGGCGTAAGCCTTGACGATGCCGAGCACGTAGTCGAGGTTGCGCGGGCCGACACCCGAACCGGTGGCGGCACCGCCAGCGGTGGTGTTGCTCGAGGTCACGAACGGATAGGTGCCGTGGTCGACGTCCAGCAGCGCGCCCTGCGCGCCTTCGAACAGCACGTTGTCGCCCTTCTTCAGGTGCAGGCGCAGCAGCTCGGTGACGTCGGCGACCATCGGCTTGATGACGTCGGCGTAGCCCAGCAGCTCGTCGAGCGTCTGCTGGAAATCGACCGGCTCGAGCTTGTAGTAATTGACCAGCACGAAGTTGTGATAAGCCAGCAGCTCGCCGAGCTTGGCGGCCAGCTGTTCGCGATGGAACAGGTCGCCCACGCGCACTGCGCGGCGCGCCACCTTGTCCTCGTAGGCCGGGCCGATACCCTTGCCGGTGGTGCCGATCTTGGCTTCGCCGCGCGCGAGTTCGCGCGCCTTGTCGAGCACTGCGTGCACC
>JALRLM010000083.1 GCA_023254435.1 Hydrocarboniphaga sp. | reverse complement strand
CTCGATCATGGCCATCTTCATGGTGCAGGGCTCGCTGCTCGGCATCACCGGCACCGTGATCGGCGTGGTCGGTGGCGTGCTGCTGGCGCTCAATGTGGAGCGCCTGGTGCCCCTGTTGCAGGCGGCGACAGGCCAGCAGTTCCTGTCTCCCGACGTCTACTACATCAGCGACCTGCCTTCCGAGCTCAAGTCCTACGATGTGATCCGCATCAGCGTTCTGTCGCTGGCGCTGGGACTACTCTCCACCGTGTATCCCGCCTGGCGCGCGTCGCGCGTGCAGCCGGCCGAGGCCCTGCGTTATGAATGACCCCACCGCGCATCCGATCATCTCCGCCAAGGGCCTGTCGAAAATCTTCGACGACGGACGCCTGAACCTGCGCGTGCTCGATGCGGTGGACTTCGACGTGCATCGCGGCGAACGCATCGCCATCGTCGGGGCCTCGGGCAGTGGCAAGTCGACGCTGCTGCACCTGCTGGGGGGGCTCGATTCGCCGAGTGCGGGCGAGGTGTTCGTGACGGGCCAGCAGATGTCCAGGCTGTCGGATGCCGAGCGCGGCGCCTTGCGCAATCAGCGCCTGGGTTTCGTCTACCAGTTCCATCACCTGCTGCCGGAATTCACCGCGCTCGAGAACGTGATGATGCCGCTCATGATCCGGCGCCTGAACCTGGCCTCGGCGCGTAAGCAGGCCGCCGATCTGCTCGCGCGCGTCGGCCTGTCGCAGCGCCTGGAGCACAAGCCCGGCGAGCTGTCGGGTGGTGAGCGTCAGCGTGCCGCGGTGGCGCGCGCGCTGGTCACCCAGCCGGCCTGCGTGCTCGCCGACGAGCCCACGGGCAATCTCGATTCGCGCACGGCGGCGAAGGTGTTCGATCTCATGCTCGAACTCAATCGCGAGCTCGGCACGAGCCTGGTCGTGGTCACGCACGACCTGAACCTCGCCGCGCGCATGGACCGCATATGGACCCTGGACGCGGGCCGCCTGCGGCCTCAGGAAGCGCTGCCGGCCTAGCCTTCGCTTTCACGGCGGGCGTGCTCGGTGTGCACGCCCTGCCGGCGTTGCCTTCTTTTGCGGTTCTGCTCGCACTCGCCGTCCCGGCGCTGTTGCCCTGGCGCGATCGTGCGCTGTGGGCGGCGATGGCGCTGGGCGCGATCTACTGCGTCTGGCGCGTGCAGCCCGAACTCGATCGACGCTGGCCTGCATCGCGGCACAACGAAACCGTCGAACTGCAAGGTGTCGTCGCCGCGCTACCGGCCTCGGCGCCGACCGAGGCGACAGGCCACTTCGACTGGCGCTTCGCTTTTCGGCCGGACGATCCTGCGTTGCCGACGATTCGGGCTGCCTGGTATCGCAGCGAAGCGCGCATCGAAGCCGGGCAATGCTGGCGGCTTAGCTTGCGTCTGCGCACGCCGCACGGCTCGCTGAATCCTGATGGTTTCGACTACGAGGCCTGGCTGTTTCGCGAGGGGATCGGCGCGCTGGCGACGGTACGGGCTGGCGAACGCTGCGAGGCCGCGGGCGGCTCTCCGTGGCTGCTGCTGCGCCAGCGCCTGCTCGATCGCATGCGCGCGGCCGTGCCCGATCACCCCGGTGCCGGCCTGCTGGCGGCCCTGACCCTGGGCGACGATTCGGGCATCCACGATCGGCAGTGGGATCTGTTCCGGGCTACGGGCACGACGCATCTGGTCGCCATCTCGGGATTCAACATCGCCATTGTCGCGGGCGTCGCGTTCTTTCTCGGACGCTGGCTCTGGAGTGCATGGCCGCCGCTGTGCCTGCGTCTGCCGGCGCAGAAGGCCGGCATGCTGGCTGCCGCAGTGGTCGGATTGCTCTATGCCTTCCTCGCCGGCTGGGAGCCGCCGGTGCAGCGCGCGGCGCTGATGCTGGGCCTGCTGTTGGGTGCGGCCTGGTTCGATCGTCTGGGCCATCCGGGGCGCGTTCTGGCGATGGCCTGGCTGCTGATCCTGATGCTCGATCCGGTGGCGGTCATGAGTCCGGGGCTGTGGCTGTCGTTCGCGGCGGTGGCGCTGATCTTCTATGTCACGCGCAATCGGCTCGGCGCGTCGCCGTTCTGGCTCGAGGCCCTGCATGTGCAGTTCGCGCTGACGCTGGGATTGCTGCCGCTCAATCTGGGCCTGTTTCACGGCACGAGCTGGAGCGCGCTGCCGATCAACCTGATCGCGGTCCCCCTGATTGCCGTGATCACGCCGATCGCGCTGCTGGCGCTGATTCTGTCGTGGGCGTGGCCGGCCGTGGGCAGCACCTTGCTGGGGCTGACGGCGTCGGCGCTGTCGGAGCTGGAAGGTGGGCTGGCCGCCGTCGCGCAATGGCCCGGGCTGGCGTGGTGGGCGGCGAGTCCGCCGCTGCTGGCGCTGGCCCTGGCGGCATTCGGCATCGTGCTGCTGCTGG
>JALRLM010000061.1 GCA_023254435.1 Hydrocarboniphaga sp. | reverse complement strand
CGACTGAGCTACGGGGGCAAGCTGTACCGCTTTCGTTACTGAGCCACCACGCAAGTGAACAATGGAGCGGGAGACGGGAATCGAACCCGCGTGATCAGCTTGGAAGGCTGAGGTTCTACCATTGAACTACTCCCGCAGCGCGTACCGCATGATGCGAGTGGTGGAGGGAGAAGGATTCGAACCTTCGTAGACATAAGTCAGCAGATTTACAGTCTGCCCTCGTTGGCCGCTTGAGTATCCCTCCGCACTGACCCGAGTCTTGAGGACCCGGCTCAAAACGAGCCGCGTATTCTCGTGACCGAACCTAGTGCCGTCAAGCGAAATCGTCGCTTTTTCTGCAAGTCGTTTCGATGACACGCCAGGCGACCGCTACCACGTCCTCGGCTTGGCCCGCGCGGTCGGCGGCGCCTGCAGCGGATCGTCCGGCCAGGGGTGCTTGGGATAACGCCCCTTGAGCTCCTTCTTGACCTCGGCGTAGGTACGGGCCCAGAAACCGGCCAGATCCTGCGTGACCTGGATCGGCCGCCGGCCCGGCGACAGCAGATGCAGCATCACCGGCATGCGGCCATCGTCCACGGCCGGCGTACGCGTGAGTCCAAACAGCTCCTGCAGCTTGACCGCGAGCACCGGCGGCGCACCGTCGGCGGCGTAGTCGAGCGCGATGCGCGAGCCACTGGGCACATCCAGATGCGTGGGCGCGAGCCGCGCCAGCGCCTGACGCCGCGGATAGTCGAGCCGCTCGGCCAGGATTTCGCTCAGGGCCAGCCGGCTCAGGTGGTCTCGCCGCGTCACACCGTCCAGATGCGGGGCGAGCCACTGCTCCATCGTTTCGGCCAGGCCGTCGTCACCGACGTCAGGCCAGCCATCGTCCGGACGCCAGCGTCGCAGCGACAGCACGCGGGCCTGCCACTGGCGGGCGCCATCGGTCCACGGCAGCGCGCCCAGCCCCAGCGAACGCAGGCCATCGAGCATCGCCGAGCGGGCCGGCTCGGCCGCCGCCTTGAGCGGCCGACGCTCGAAGACGATGGCGCCGATGCCGCGCTGCTCCTCCGACTGCACGGCCTCGGCTGCCGCGTCCCAGCGCACCACGCGGCGCCAGGCCAGCGCCTCGCCCTGGTCGCTGAGCAGGCTGGCCTCGACCAGTCGCGCGGCGGATCGCACCTTGCGCGGCGGGCCCGGATCCCAGTGCGCGATGGCCAGCCAGGCCTGCTGGGCCAGCGCGTCGTGCTCGGGCAGGCGCGCTTCGGAGCCGTCGGCGCACAGGTAGACGCCGCGCCCGCCTTCGCGCCGGCGCGCGATGCGCTCCGGATAACCCATGGCCAACACGCGGCCGACCTCGTCCTCGTCGAAGGCCTCGCGCGGCGGATCGCCGCGCAGCAGCTGGCGCACGGCATCACGCACACGGCGCAGCGCCGCCGGATCGTGGGCGCGGCCCAGGGCGAAGTCACAGACCGTGCGCGCCAGGTCGAGCTGCCCACCGCCGCGTTCGTCGAGCACGGCCGAAGTCCAGGCCGCCACCGCCTCCAGCCCGGCGGCGCGCGCCTGGGTCAGCATGTGCCCGCGCCGGGGAGCCGCCGGCAGACGCACCAGCTCGCGGCCATGCGCGGTGACACGCCCCTGCCCGTCGAGCGCGCCCAGCGAGGCGAGCAGTCCGCGCGCGGCGCGCCAGGCCACGGCCGGCGGAACGTCCAGCAGGCGCAGCGTGCGCGGATCGCTCACGCCCCAGGCCGCCAGTTCCAGGGCGAAACGCGTGATGTCGGCGGTGAGGATCTCGGGATCGTCGTGGGCGGCCAGACGGCCGTGCTGCTCCTGGCTCCACAACCGGTAGCAGACACCAGGGCCGAGACGGCCGGCGCGACCGGCACGCTGCTCGGCCGAGGCGCGCGAAACGCGCTCGGTTTGCAGCGCATTGGCGCCCGAGCCCAGGTCGTAGCGCGCCACACGCGCCAGCCCGCCGTCGACCACGGTGGTCACGCCCTCCACGGTCAGACTGGTCTGGGCAATGTTGGTGGCCAGGATCACCTTGCGTCGCCCGCTCGCCGAGGGCTCCAGCGCCAGATCCTGCTCGCGGCTGTCGAGCTCGCCGTAGAGCGGGCGGATATCCAGATCGGGGTGGCGGCCCTCGAGCAGTCGCTGGCAGGCGCGGATCTCGCGACCGCCGGGAAGAAAAGCGAGCACGTCGCCTTCGGTCTCGCGCAGGGCCTGCTGCACGCCGGCGGCGACGCTGGCGTCGATCGCCTCGCCCGGTCTGGCCGGGCGATAGCGCATCTCCACCGGATACAGCCGCCCGCCGGCCTCGACCACGGGCGCACCATTCAGCAGCGCGGCGACGCGCTGGGTATCGAGCGTGGCCGACATCACCAGCAGGCGCAGCTCGGGGCGCAGGCTGTCGCGCGACTCCCAGCTCAGCGCCAACGCCAGATCGGCGTCGAGGCTGCGCTCGTGGAACTCGTCGAAGACGATCAGGCCCACGCCCGGCAGCTCCGGGTCGGCCTGCAGGCGGCGCGCGAGCAGGCCCTCGGTGATCACCTCGATGCGCGTGTTGGGCCCCACCCGACGCTCGAAGCGCACCTGATAACCCACCGTTTCGCCCACTTTCTCGCCGAGCAGGCTGGCCATGCGCGCCGCCGCGGTGCGCGCCGCGAGCCGGCGCGGCTCCAGGATCAGCATGCGCTGCCCGACCAGCCAGGGTTCATCGCGCAGGGCCAGCGGCAGCACCGTGGTCTTGCCCGAGCCCGGCGGCGCCGACAGCACGGCCAGGCCACCCCCGGCCAGCGCCGCGCGCAGGCCCGGCAGCGCCTCCAGCGCCGGCAAGGCGGGCAGCTTGCGCATGCTCAGGACTCCAGGAACTCGCGGATCAGCCGCGCGGTTTCTTCGGGCGCCTCGAAATGCAGCATGTGCGCACAATCCTCGACGAGCCGCTCGCGGCAGTCGGCGAAGCAGGCACGACGCGAGGCCAGATCGTCCGCACTCAGGCGCGCCCGCAATTCGGAGCGGCCGCCGTCGATGAACAGCGTGCGTGCCCGCACCTGGCTCCACACCGCCTTCGACTCGGCCAGCCGGTACAGGGTCGGAAACACCCGACGGTGCCGGGGATCGGCGCACAGACCGATGCGGCCGTCGGCGCGCTCCACGCCCCAGCCGCGCGCCACCATGAGCGCACGCTCGACCGTGAGCCGCGGATGCAGGCGGCGAATGCGCTCGGCCAGCTGCTCGTAGCCGGCATAGCGCGGCTCGCTCGGCGGCTGCTCCAGCTGATCCAGCCACTGGGCGATGCGGGCCGGCGCGCGCTCGGGCGGGTCATCGCGCATATACAGGCCATCGAGCAGCACCAGCTCCGACACGCGCTGCGGGCGCACGCCGGCGTAGATGCTGGCGACCTGCGCGCCCAGGCTGTGGCCGATCAGCGTCACCGCGCCGACCGGCGCGTAGTGCGCGAGCAGGGCCTCGAGATCGCCCAGGTAGTCGGCGAACCAGTAGCCGTCCTGCGGCCATTCGCTGAGGCCGAAGCCGCGCCAGTCCGGCGCGATCACCTGCCAGTCGGACAGCAGCGGCTGCACCATGTCCTCGAAGGTGGCCGAGGTATCGAGCCAGCCATGCAGCAGGAACAGCAGCGGCCGGTCGTCGCCCGCAGACCAGTGCCTCACGTGGTAGCGCAGACCGCGCACGGTGAGGAATTCGGAACGGCTGGCGACTTTTTGACCGGGCAATCCCATGTGCAGGCTGTGCTTTTCCGATACGGAGGAGGCGGTTTCAGGGCCGGCAAGCGTGGCGCAGGATTTGCACTAGGGCAAATAGCGCAATGACGTGCGCTCGTTCAGCCCATAGACTGTGCGCACGCGAGTGCCTTTTCGCCGCCACCAACACCGCCCATGACTTATTGCCTCGCCATCAAAGTGGACGATGGCCTCGTCTTCGCCTCCGACACGCGCACCAGCGCGGGAGTGGACGACGTTCGCACCTACAACAAGCTGCACGTGACCGAGGTCGGCAACGAACGCGTGTTCGTGATCCTCTCGGCCGGCAACCTGGCCACCACGCAGTGGATCCTCAATGCCGTGCGCCGCGACATGGACGCCGCCGATGCGCCCATCAGTCTGCGCACGGTCAAGCACATGTACGACGCCGCCGAATACCTCGGCACGCTGTCGGTGCGCGCGCAGAAGGAATCCACCTACGGCCAGTACAGCAATGTTGATTTCCGTACCACGCTGATCCTCGGCGGCCAGATCCTGGGCGAAGACCCGTCGCTGTATCTGGTCTATCCCGAAGGCAACTGCATCTCGGTGTCGCCCGAGACGCCTTATCTGCAGATCGGCGAGAGCAAGTACGGCAAGCCCATCCTCGACCGCATCATCCGCCCGCACATCTCGCTCGAGGACGCCACGCGCTGCGCGCTGGTGTCGCTGGATTCGACGATGAAGTCCAACCTCACCGTGGGCCCACCGCTCGACGTGGCGATCCTGCCGCGCAATTCGCTCAAGATCACGCACCGCCTGCGGCTGGACCTCGACACGCCCTACTACGCGGCGCTCAAGAAGGCCTGGGGCGAGAACCTGGAACGCATCTTCCGCGACGAACTGCCCAAGTTCGACTGGGAAGCCCAGCAGCAGACCATGCTCTGAGGCACCGGGCTCCGGCCCGCGACCGACACGCCGCGCGCTGCCGCATCGCGCGGCCCGATCTGGAATAATCCGCGCCCCGTTTTCAGGCGCTGGCCCAGCGCCGTCCAGTCGGAGCCGTCCATGTCCCGCCAGAGCACCGTCATCGCCCCGTCGATCCTCTCCGCCGACTTCGCCCGCCTGGGCGAGGACACGGCCAAGGTGCTCGCCGCCGGCGCCGACTGGGTGCATTTCGACGTGATGGACAACCATTACGTGCCCAACCTGACCATCGGTCCGATGGTCTGCGAGGCGCTGCGCAAGTACGGCGTCACCGCGCCCATCGACGTGCACCTGATGGTCGAGCCCGTCGACGCCCTGGCCGCCAGCTTCGCCAAGGCCGGGGCGACCTACATCACCTTTCATCCCGAGGCCACGCGCCACGTCGATCGCTCGCTGCAGGCGATCCGCGACGCCGGCTGCAAGAGCGGCCTGGTGTTCAACCCGGCGACGTCGCTCGAGGTGCTCAAGTACGCGATCGACAAGGTGGATCTGGTGCTGCTGATGTCGGTCAACCCGGGCTTCGGCGGCCAGAGCTTCATCCCCTCGGCGCTGGCCAAGCTGCGCGAGGCGCGCGCCCTGATCGATGCCAGCGGCCGTGACATCCGACTGGAGATCGACGGCGGCGTGAAGGTGGACAACATCGCCGAAATTGCCGCCGCGGGCGCCGACACCTTCGTCGCCGGTAGCGCCATCTTCAACTCCAAGGACTACGCGGCCACCATCGCCCGGATGCGCGAAGCGGTCGCGGGCGCGGTGTGAGCGACGGCAGCGCAGGACCCGCCGCGGTCATCACGCCGCGGCTGACGCTGATCTTCGCGGTCGCGGTCGGCGCCATCGTCGCCAACCTCTATTACGTCCAGCCGCTGGTGGCCCCCATCGGCGCCGCGCTGAGCCTGTCGCCGTCGGCGCTCGGGCTCATGGTGACGCTGGCGCAGATCGGCTACGCATTGGGCCTGCTACTGCTCGTGCCGCTGGGCGATCTGCTCGAAAACCGGCGCCTGTGCTGCACGCTGCTGCTGCTCAGCGCCGCGGCGCTGGCCGCCACCGCCGGTGCGCAAAGCGCTTCGATGCTGCTGGCGGCCCTGCTGGCCGTGGGGCTGACGTCGGTGGTGGCGCAGGTATGCGTGCAGCGATTGAGGCTGGTCCCAACGCCCGCACTGCTGTGATCAGCAAGCTCTACCCCACTCGCTCGCACACTGGTGCAGCACAGGGCGGTATGGCTGCAGCACTGGCCAACGTGGAAGAGGACAGCTGGGAATGGC
>JALRLM010000352.1 GCA_023254435.1 Hydrocarboniphaga sp. | reverse complement strand
GAAATGAAGGGCATGGACGGGATGTCCATGACTGGTGATGCGGACTACGACTTCGCCATCAACATGCGCAAGCATCATCAGATGGCATTGACCATGTCGGAATCGGAACTCAAAAATGGAACAAACCCGCAAATGCAGCAGATGGCCAAAAACATAATTGCCGCTCAGAAGAAAGAGATCGCGACGTTCGACAAGTGGATCGCCTCACACAAGAAATCCGCGATGAAGTAGCGGCTCAAAGGGATCTTCGCCGCCTGCCATTTTCCAGCCCTAACCTTTCATACAAGTTCAAGGTGATGGGCTGCCTCCTGATAGGTAGAGGCAACATCGTCTCGCCAGTCTATCAACGCAGCGACTTCGAGATTGCTTGCACGGCCTTCAGACCTGTCCCAAAGCGGGCCATTTGGCTACGGTGTTGGTCCAATTCCGTATACGGCAGAAAGCGAAGATCCAGTTCCTTGACCCGGCTGAAAGCCGGCCTCGCAAATTGGGCGCGCACCGAGCCCTCACGATCATCCGGTGCCACTAGGAAGTACGCGCCGGCAAGATGATCAGGCAGGCCCAAAGCGAGATCGAGCATCCGCACGATGCCGGAATAAATGCTCGTGCTGTGCTCGACCTCGAATGCGGCTGAGACGCGCTCGCCCGCGCTTTCAAGCCACAGGACATCAATCAACTTGATGGTCTCTTCAGCGCCGCAGGCGGTAATCGAAGGCGGCAGCTGATCAAGACAACCATCGCCCAGACGCCCGCCGTTATAGGCACGCCCGCGATCGTTGCTCGCGATCCACACGCGGAACCCCAGTGCCTTGCCCAAATCCCGCAACCAACCCTGCACGTCGGTATGCGTCAGGTCGGCCTCACGCGCTTCGGCCTGCAACTTGGCCTGACGGGCGCCATCGCTGCGGATCGTTTCAAGGTCTTGGCGCCATCGGGCCAGCGCCGCCGCATCGTCGGCCGGAGGTGGCAGCTCGTAACGGCCCATGCCGAGGTCGAATAAAAAGCCTGCGATCGCGCCAAGGTCGTTTGACAGCAAATCGCGAAAGCGGATGTTGAGTGCCAGCACACCCTGACGCATCGCCAGGTATTCCTCCCACCGGCCGAGCTTGACGTTCGCACCCGTCAACAGGTTGTAGCCCTTCACAATGGCGGTGTTGAATGGGGGCACCAACGTGGGATGCAGGAAGTACAAAGGGTTGGCTGCTGCGGGACCCAATCCCTTGACCTTGTGTGCGTCCAACGTCCGGATTGCCGTAATCACCTGGTGTTCGTGCTGGCAGCCATGGCAGGTATCGAGAAAGCGCCCGAACGCTCGCTGATTCTCTGGGCTCTCGTAGATATCGGGAATGCGCAGCTTCGGTTTCCACAAGAACGCATGGTCCGCACCCTTGAAGATTTGTCGCTGCTCGACGATCGACCCGATGACGGTTTCCAGCGACGAGCCCTTGTAGGTATTGCCGAAACGGCCCGCTTCGATTTCGGCCACGACGGCTTCGATGCCGCGCCGGATCGAGCGGAAATTCTTGATCCGCTCCTCCCACAGAAACCAGCTCTGGTAGGTGCCGCCCGCATCAGCGCGCCAGCGATCCAGCAAATTGCGGATGACTTCAGTCGAGTGATGCTCGAATGAAGATTCGGAAGGCAGAGGCATACCGGTAAACTCGCTGGGCCAGTCGAGTCTGGCCTTGGGATTGTCTCACGGGCCTTTTGGTCAAAACACCGATAAACAACACAAGCTCAATCGGCGCTTAGCGGTTCAATTCGACGGTGATGTGGACGAGCTCATCGTGGACACTCAGCTGGCGCCGGAACTCGTCGGGCGAAACAGACTGATCCGTGACGAGGCCCAGAATGCAGGCAAACTTCCCCTTGCCGACTCGCCAGACATGCAAATCGGTGATCTCGGCAGGGACCGGGCTGGCCGCTATCACCTCACGAATCTCGTCCACGACGGGAGCATTCATTTCAGCGTCCAGCAATACCCGTCCGCTATCGCGCAATAGCCCGTAAGCCCAGACGAGAACCAAGACCGCGCCAACGATACCCATCACCGGATCGAGCCAGGACGCGCCGAAAAACATGCCGCCCACCAGCGCCAGGATGGCAAGTACCGATGTTGCGGCATCGGCGACGACATGGACATAAGCGGACCTCAGGTTGAGGTCATGATCGTGACCATGATGATGGCTTGCCTTTTCGTGCCCATGCCCATGCCCGTGGTCGTGGTGATGCTCACCCCTGAGTAGCCAGGCGCAGATCAGATTGACGGCCAGGCCGACCATCGCAATGGCGATGGCTTGGCTATAGTGGATGGGCGAAGGGGACATCAGCCGTTCGATCGATTGAAACATCATCGATCCCGCGACCAGAACCAGCAGAATGGCGCTCGTGTATCCGCCGAGAACTTCAATTTTCCAGGTGCCAAAAGCGAAACGACGGTCATGAGCGAGCCGACGAGCAAACGAGTAGGCCAACACAGACAAGCCCAGCGCCAAAGCATGTGAACTCATGTGCCAGCCGTCGGCCAGCAATGCCATCGAATTGAAGCTGTATCCACCGACGATCTCCACCACCATCATCAACGCGGTCAGCAATCCGGCTCGCGCGGTCTTGCTTTCAGCGAGAGGGTTGCTTTCGTCGAAGACGTGCGAGTGGGTCCATTGGGACGCGGCGGCAGAAGAAGATGACATAAAATAAAGACCGGCGATGTTAAGAGCCGGTACTATACCCCAGTATACAACCCAGTAGACTCCACGATGCCTCATACGATTCACGGAAAAAAACAGCTCCTGACGCGCGTCCGTCGCATAAAGGGTCAAGCCGCCGCTCTGGAAGTGGCGCTCGAAGGTGAATCGGAGTGTGGATCGATTCTTCAGCAGATTGCGGCGATCAAGGGCGCTATCAACGGGCTGATGGCCGAGGTTCTCGAAGGCCACATACGCGAGCACTTAGGCGATGAAAGCTCATCACCAAAACAACGGCGGGACGATATTGAGCAATTGGTGACGGTGATCCGCTCTTACATGAAATAGCCAGAAGGGGCAGTTAGGCAGCCCGTGTAAGTTTTGATCGATGTAGGGTCCGCTGCATCATTAATAGATAAGCGGCCGGCACGACGAACATCGAAAGCAGGGGCGCTGTGATCATACCGCCTACCATCGGCGCGGCGATCCGGCTCATGATTTCGCTACCGGTGGCGCCGCCCCAGAACAGCGGCAGCAAACCCGCAACGATCACGGCAACCGTCATGGCCTTTGGCCGCACGCGAAGCACCGCACCCTCGGTGATGGCTTGAATCAAGTCATCACGCGTGCGCAGACGACCTTCTTCGCGAAACCGGCGGATCGCCTGATCCAGGTAGATCAGCATCACGACGCCGAACTCGGCGGAAACACCCGCGAGCGCAATGAAACCAACGGTGGAAGCGACCGAAAGATTGTGGCCGAGCAGGAAGATCAGCCAGAACCCGCCGATCAAGGCGAATGGCAGCGTCCCCATGATCAGAACCGCATCGCCGATGCGCCGGAAGGTGAGATAGAGCAACACCAGAATGATCGCGAGCGTGAACGGCACGACGACGGCGAGCTTTTTGCTGGCGCGCTCCAGATATTCGAACTGTCCCGACCAGGCAATGGAGTAACCCGCTGGCAGAGTGACCTGCTCGCGCACTGCCTTCTGCGCGTCCTTTACGAAGGAGCCAAGGTCGCGTCCGCGAATGTCGACATAAGTCCATCCGTTGAGGCGGGCGTTCTCGCTGCGCAGCATCGGCGGCCCATCCTCGATCCGGATGTCCGCTACCGTGCCAAGGGTGATCGTCGCTCCCATCGGCGTGACGATCGACAGATTCTGCAATCCATCGATGCTGTCGCGCACCTCACGCGGATAGCGCACGTTGATCGGAAAGCGCTGGAGGCCCTCGATGGTCTGGGAGATGTTGTCGCCGCCGATCGCCGTCGATACGACCTCCTGCACGGCCTTGATACTCAGGCCAAAGCGCGCGATCGCATCGCGACGAATGTCGATCTGGATATAACGCCCACCGCTGACCCGTTCGGAAAACACCGACGATGCGCCGGGAACTGCTTTGACCACGGTCTCGACTTGCCGGCCCAACCGGGCAATTTCTTTCAGGTCTGGCCCGGCGATCTTGATGCCGACCGGCGATTTAATGCCGGTCGCGAGCATGTCGATGCGATTGCGGATCGGCGCCACCCAGACATTGGCCATGCCCGGAATCTGCAGCGAGGCATCCATCTGCTCGATCAGCTTTTCAGTAGTCAGGCCCGGACGCCACTCGGATTTCGGCTTGAACCGAACCGTGGTTTCCATCATTTCCAGCGGCGCCGGGTCGGTAGCCGTCTCGGCTCGCCCCATCTTGCCAAAGACAGTCAGGACCTCCGGAAACGTCTTGATGATGCGATCGGTCTGCTGAAGCAGTTCAGATGCCTTGGCAGCAGACAAGCCGGGAAGCGCCGTCGGCATATACAGGATGTCGCCTTCATCCAGTGGCGGCATGAATTCGCTGCCGATGTGCGTGATCGGCCAGAAGGTTCCGGCAAGCAGCAGACCCGCGCCGAGCAGCGTCACTTTCGGATGGCGCATGACCCAGCTAATCATCGGTTGATAGCCCGCGATCAGAATTCGGTTCAGCGGGTTGGCCGTTTCGGAAACGATCCGGCCGCGGATGAAATAGAACATCAGCACCGGGATCAACGTCACCGACAGGCCGGCGGCGGCCGCCATCGCATAGGTCTTGGTGAAAGCCAGCGGCGCGAACAACTTTCCTTCCTGGGCTTCTAACGAAAACACCGGCACGAAACTCAGCGTGATGATCAGCAGGCTGAAGAACAGCGCCGGTCCGACTTCCGCTGCCGCATCGCCGATCAGGCGCATTTGTGTTGCCGAATCCAGCTTCACATCGGGATGCTGGTGTCGCCAGGATTCGAGATGCTTGTGCGCGTTTTCGATCATCACCACCGCAGCATCGACCATCGCACCAATGGCAATGGCAATCCCGCCCAGCGACATGATGTTGGCATTCACCCCCTGATGACGCATCACCATGAACGCGATGAGGATGCCGACCGGCAGGCAGACAATGGCGACTAGCGCGGAGCGCAGGTGGAACAGGAAGATCAGGCACACCAGCGCGACTACGACAAACTCTTCGATGAGTTTGTGCGTCAGGTTGTCGACCGCTCGATTGATCAGATCGGAGCGATCGTAGACGGTGACGATCTCGACGCCTTTGGGCAAGCCCTGACGCAGCGTATCGAGCTTGGCCTTGACCGCATCGATCGTCTCCAGCGCGTTCTTGCCGCTGCGCATCACGATGACGCCACCCACGGCTTCGCCGTCGCCGTTGAATTCGGAGATGCCGCGCCGAATCTCAGGGCCACGCTGCACGAACGCGACATCGCTGAGCGTAATCGGCGTGCCGTTTTTGCCGAGCCCGATCGAGATCAGCCGGAAATCGTCGAGCGATTTCAGGTAGCCGTTGGCGCGCACCATGTATTCGGCCTCACCGAGTTCGAGCACCGATCCGCCCGTCTCGCCATTGGCATCCTGCACGGCCTGCACGATGGTCTGCTGGGAGACACCGAACGCGCGCATGCGCTCGGGCTGCAGCACGATCTGGTACTGATTGACGAAGCCGCCGATGCTGGCCACTTCGGCGACATTGGCGACCGTCTTCAGCTCATACTTCAGAAACCAGTCCTGCAGCGTGCGCAGTTGCGCAATGTCGTGCTGGCCGCTGCGATCGACGAGCGCGTATTCGTAAACCCAGCCGACGCCGGAGGCATCCGGACCTAGCGATGACTTCGCGGTAGCCGGCAACCGGCCTTGCACCTGGCTCAAATATTCGAGAACCCGCGAGCGCGCCCAGTAGGGATCGGTGCCGTCGTCGAACAGCACATAGACGAACGAGTCGCCAAAGAACGAATAGCCGCGCACATTCTTGGCACCGGGCACCGACAGCATTGTCGTTGTCAGCGGGTAAGTCACCTGATCCTCGACGACCTGCGGTGCCTGGCCGGGATACACCGTGCGGATGATCACCTGGGTGTCGGAAAGATCGGGAATGGCGTCGAGCGGGGTTTTCGCTGCCGAATAGATGCCGGCCGCAGTGACCATCAGCGTCGCCATCAGAATCAGAAATCGATTGGCCAGCGACCAGCGGATCAGTTGCGCGATCACGGCATTTTCTCCGTCGGCGTCGCCATGCCATCGCGAGACGCGGCTTCGAGCTTGCTGAAGGCGCCGCGCAGGTTCGCTTCCGAGTCGATCAGGAACTGACCGGAACTTACGACGTTCTGTCCGGCGGTGAGACCTTCAAGCACCTCGGTGAAACCGTCGCGTTGCTGGCCGGGTTTGACTTCGGTCGGCCGAAAACGACCGGGACTCTCGGAGACGATGACCATGCTGCGCGTGCCCGTGCGGATCAGCGACTCGCTGGGCACCATCAGCGCCTGGCGAGCGGAGCCGGCGCCCAAAACCACTTCGGCAAACATGCCGGGCTTGAGCAGCCTTTCCTTGTTGTCGATCAGCGCCCGCAGTTTCATCGTGCGCGTCTGCGGATCGACTTCGGGATAAACGTATTCGACACGGCCGTCGAAGCGGCGGCCGGACAGCCCGCCGGGATAGGCGGTCACCGGAGCGCCCGCCTGCTGGCCCGCGGCCTGGGCCTCCGGGACTTCGGCGTTGACCCAGACCTGCGAAAGATCGGCGAGCGTATACAGCGTCATGCCGGCGCTGACCTGAGCGCCGGCGCGAACGCCCAGTTCCGTGACGATGCCATCGACCGGGGCGTAGTACGCGACTCGGCGCTGCGCTTGCCCGGTTTTCTCCAGGCGGCTGAGCTGCCCCTGATCGAGCCCCATCAGCAGCAGGCGCTGACGGCCGGCGCCGATCAGCGCCGCATCGCCAGCTCGCAGGGCCAGCGCGAACTCCTGTTGCGCGGCCAACAGCTCGGGAGCGTAGACCTCCGCCAACAACTGGCCCTTGCGAACGATATCGCCCTGCGCGCGTACCGCGAGGCGTTCCACCCACCCAGCCACACGTGTCTGAACGACTTCGATCCGGTTGTCGTCAATGGCGACGCTGGCGACGGCGCGCACTTCCTGGGCGACATCGCGCATTTCAGCCGCTGACGTCCGTATCCCCAGGTTCTGCACCACGGCCGGATTGATGGATACGATGCCCACGTCCTTGGCGTCTCCGCCTTCCGAATACTTCGGCACTAACTGCATGTCCATGAAAGGCGACTTCCCGGGCTGATCGAAGTGTTGATCCGGCTTCATCGGGTCGTACCAATACAGCGGGTCGCGCGACGCGGGCATGGACGATGATGCGGCGGGCGCCGCCTCGGCTTTTTTGATCAGCGCCATGCCGCAGATCGGACAGTTGCCGGCTTGGTCGGAGCGAACCTGCGGGTGCATTGCGCAGGTGTAGTAAGTCTTGCCTTGCGCATCTTTCATCTTCACCGGCACATGGCGATGCCCGGGTTCGCCCTCAGCAGGTTTTCCGCCGGGCATGTCCGGGCTACGCGACATCAGAAACGCGC
>JALRLM010000333.1 GCA_023254435.1 Hydrocarboniphaga sp. | reverse complement strand
CCGATGCCGACGCTGAAAGAGGCGGCGCAGTGAAGCGCGCGAACCGCTTGCTGTGCCTGCTGCTGGGCCTGGCGAACCTGCCTGCCGACGCGGCCGGGCAGCAGCAAGGTCTGGACAAGCTCGTCGAGCAGATTCGCCAGGGTTCGCAGCAGATGGCGAAGGCCAACCAGGAGCGCGAGGAACGTTTTCTGCGTGACAAGAATCGCCAGGCCGCGCTGCTGGCCGAGGCCGAGGCCGCGCGCAACGCGGCCGATACGCGCGCCAAGCAGGCCAAGTCGCGCTATGACGGCGCACAGGCCGGCATCGCCGCGCTCAAGCAGCAGCTGCAGGGGCGCGTCGGCGACAGCGCCGACATTTTCGCCTCGGTGGCCGATGCGGCGGGTAATTTTCGTGCGCAGGCCGGCGATTCGCTGATCACGGCACAGCGGCCCGATCGCCTGGCCGAACTTGACACCCTGGCCAAGGCACGCGAGTTGCCCGGCGTCGACCAGATCGAGCGCCTGTGGTTCCTGTACGCCCAGCAGATCGCCGACAGCGGCAAGGTGGCGCGCTTCGAGGCTCAGGTATTCGACGAAAGTGGCCGTCCGCAGCAGGCCACGGTCACGCGCATCGGCGAGTTCACCGCGTTCGCCAATGGAGACTACCTGGCGATGGAGCCCGGCAGCGGCCAGCTCGCGGCGCTGTCGCAACAGCCCGATCTGCGCAGCCTCATCGGCAACTTCGACGAGGCCGACGAGCCGCTGGAGCCGATCATGGTCGACCCATCGCGCGGCGCCTTGCTGCGGCTCGCGGCCGAGCGTCCGCCGCTGGGCGAGCGCATCCACCAGGCCGGTGTGATCGGCTACGTCATCATCGCGGTCGGCCTGCTCGGCGCCGTGCTGGCCGCCTATCAGCTCGCCTATCTGGTCGGCGTCGGCCGGCGCATGCAGGATCAGTTGCGCAACGTCGCGCAGCCGCGCAGCGACAATCCGCTGGGGCGCGTGCTGGCCAGCCTGTCCGGTATTGGCAGCGACGATCCCGAACTGATCGAGACGCGGCTGGCCGAAGCCGTGCTGCGCGAGACGCCGAAGCTGGAGCGCTATCAGTCGCTGCTGCGCATGATCGTCGCGGCGGGGCCACTGCTGGGCCTGCTGGGTACCGTGGCGGGCATGATCATGACCTTCCAGGTCATCACCGAACTCGGCTCGGGCGATCCCAAGGTCATGGCCGGCGGCATCTCGCAGGCCATGGTCGCCACGGTGCTGGGCCTGCTGATCGCCATTCCTTTGCTGTTCGTGAACAGCTTCCTCGGCTCGCGTTCGCGTGCGCTGACGCAAATGCTCGACGAGCAGGCAGCCGGCCTGCTGGCGCGCCAGCTCGAGGCGCAACGGGGCCGCCATCATGCTTGAGACGCTGCTGGCGCCGTATCACCTGCTGCTCGAGTTTCTCGACCTGGGCGGTTGGGTGGTGGGCTGGATCGTGCTGTGCGCGCTGGTGATGTGGACTCTGGTGCTCGAGCGCGCGTGGTTTCTGCTGCGTATCTATCCGCCGCTGCGCCGAAGCTGCGTGGCACAGTGGCAGGCGCGCGACGAGCGCAGCTCCTGGATCGCTCAGCGCATCCGCACGGCGATGATCAGCGAGCTGTGCCAGGCCATGGAAGCCGGCCTGCCGCTGATCCGCGTGATGGTGCCCATGAGTCCGCTGCTGGGCCTGCTCGGCACCGTGGTGGGCATGCTGCAGGTGTTCGATGCGATGACGGCTTCGCACAGTGCCGACACGCGCGCGATGGCCGACGGCATTTCGCATGCGATGGTGGCGACGCTGGCCGGGCTCGTGGTGAGTCTGGTGGGCCTGTTCTTCGCGCATCTGCTGGGCTCGCGCGTGAAGCGCGAGGCCGAGCGGCTCGACGAACTGCTCGAGGTCTGAGCGATGAAGCTGCGTCGCCGCGAAACCACGCAAGAAGAACATGGCATCGATCTGGCGCCGATGCTCGACTTCGTCATGAACCTGCTGATCTTCTTCATCATCGCCGCGGCCTTCGTGCACGAGTCGGGCATTCGCGTGAACCGGCCTGCGGCCAAGAGCGCCAAGCCCGAGGATCGCGGCAGCATCTTCGTGGCGGTGTCGGCCGCTAACGAAATCTGGATTGATCGTCAGCATGTGGACATCCGCCGCCTGCGCGGCGAGATCGAGCGGCAGCGCCGCGATCGACCCAAGGCCGCCGTGGTGGTGCAGGCCGACCGCGACGCGCGCGCGGGTTTGCTGGTGGAGGTCATGGACCAGGCGCGGCTGGCCGGCGTCGCCGATGTGGCCATCGCCGCCACGCCGCAATGAGATCGCACGCATGCTGATCGGGCACACGCTGCCGCCTGCGGCGCGGCGCCGCTGGCTGTGGCTGCCGCCGATCGGGTTGGCGCTGACCTGGCTGCTGTTTCTGCTGGTCTACCAGGCCATCCGCTCCCCCGACATCAGCGTGGAGTCTTCCACGACGATCGAGTCGGTGCGCGTGGTCACCACGCCGCCGCCCGAGTCTTCGCGCGATCCCATGCAGGCCCTGCGTACGCCGCCTCCGCCGCCACCCGAGGCACCGCCTTCGCTGGCGGGCGGTGCGGCACCGGCACTGAGCCTGCCGGCACTCGCGGTGGCGCCGATCGACCTCGGCACGGTGGTGGCGCCCGTGGGCGTCAGGATCGGTGTCG
>JALRLM010000279.1 GCA_023254435.1 Hydrocarboniphaga sp. | reverse complement strand
AGCGCTCCTGGCTCTCGTTGCACCAAGCCTCCTTCGGTGCCAGGCCGCTCTCCTCCAGCGGCACCTTCGACAGGTCGAAGCGCGCGCCCTTGCCCGCGCCGTCGACCAGTTCCGGGAAGGCGTTGCTGATGCCGCCGGCGCCGACGTCGTGAATCGACAGAATGGGGTTGTCGTCACCGAGCGCCCAGCAGGCGTCGATGACCTCCTGGCAGCGGCGCTCCAGCTCCGGATTGGCGCGCTGCACGGAGGCGAAGTCCAGCGCCTCGTGACTGCTGCCGGTGGCCATCGAGCTCGCCGCGCCACCGCCCAGGCCGATCAGCATGGCCGGGCCGCCGAGAACGATCAGCTTTGCTCCTTCGACCACTTCGCGCTTCTGCACGTGCTGCTCGCGGATGTTGCCGTAGCCACCCGCGATCATGATGGGCTTGTGATAGCCGCGATTGCGGCCATCGGGCGTGATCGCCTCGAAGCTGCGGAAGTAGCCGTTGAGGTTCGGACGGCCGAATTCGTTGTTGTACGCGGCGGCGCCGAGCGGGGCTTCGATCATGATGTTCAGCGCCGAGGCCATGCGCTTCGGGCGTGACAGCGGCGCCTCCCAGGGCTGCTCGAAACCCGGGATGCGCAGGTTGGCGACGGTGAAGCCGGCCAGGCCGGCCTTGGGGCGCGAACCGGTTCCGGTGGCCGCCTCGTCGCGAATCTCACCGCCCGCGCCGGTGGCCGCGCCCGGATGCGGCGAAATACCCGTCGGGTGGTTGTGCGTCTCCACCTTCATAAGGATGTGCACGGGCTCGTCATGCCCGCGATAGACGTGGTCGGCATCGGGGAACAGGCGCATCGCCGTGTGACCTTCGACCACCGCAGAGTTGTCGCTGTACGCCGACAGCACGCCGCCCGGCGTCGCCGCGTGGGTCATGCGGATCATGCCGAACAGCGAGCTGGGCTGGACCTCGCCGTCGACGGTGAATTCGGCGTTGAAGATCTTGTGCCGGCAGTGCTCGGAATTCACCTGCGCGAACATCATGAGTTCGGCGTCGGTGGGGTTCTTGCCGGCATCCAGATAGTGCTTGGCGAGATAGGCGATCTCGTCGGCCGACAGCGCCAGGCCCCATTCGCCATTGGCGGCCTCGAGCGCCTGGGCGCCCCGGGCCAGCACGTCGACCGTGCGCAGCGGACGGCGCTCGGGCACGTCGAACACCTGCTGCAAGGTCCCGGCGCTGTCGAGCACGGACTCGGTCATCGGATCGTGCAGGGCCTTGAGCGCAGCAGCCGGCAATTCGCCGATGCCGTCGAACAGGTAGGCACGACCGCGCTCGATACGCTTCACCCCGTTCAAGCCGCAAACCCGGGCGATGTCGGTGGCCTTGGAGGCCCAGGGCGACAGCGTGCCCACGCGCGGCACCACGAAGCGCGTCAGTCCCGCCGTCGGGAAAGCCGCCGGGCCAGGACCGACCAACTGGCGCAAGGCCTCGACGGGCGCCGGATCGGCACAGTCGACGAGGTAGAAATCCAACACCCGCAGACCGCTCAGGACGGCCACATGCGGGCGAAGTTCGTCGGTCAGGCGATTGAGGCGAAAGGAAGAAAGGCTGTCGGTGCCGGGGAGCACGAGCAAGGGCATCGTCGATCCTGCGCAAGGGGTACTGGAAACAAGATCGCCATTGTCTCATGTCCGGCAGGCTGCGGCAGTCGTCAGGCCGTTTGCCGTGGTGCCGGCGCAGCCTGGCCGTCAAAACGACATTACCTATCGCGCAGACTTGGCCGGTTGCGTGCTAGAAAACTATCGATAACGTGGCCGCGACGAACGCGCATCAGGGGCGATGTTCCTCCCGGCACGTCCTGATTCGATTGGGGAGTCGATGGGGGCAAACACAACAAGGGATGAAGCGGCCAGACCAGATTTGCGCTGGCTGTTCTCCGGGTTCGTTCTCGATGAAACGACGATGGAGCTGTCACGCGACGGGCATTTGCTGCCCATCGAGCGCAAGCCGCTCAGTGTGCTGCTGCTGTTGCTGCAGCACGCCGGTGAAGTGGTGACCAAGGACGAACTGCTGGCGCAGGTCTGGCCGGGCCGTATCCTGTCCGATACGGCGATGGCCAAGAGCGTGAGCCGGCTGCGGGACGTGCTGGGCGACCAGCAACAGGCATTGGTCAAGACGGTGCACGGCTACGGCTACCGCTTTGCCGGCAGCGTCAGCACCGAGGCCGTGCTCAGCCAGCCGCCTCCCCTGCTGGCCGAACTCAAGGCCGGCGATCATCCGCCCCTGCGCCCTCTGTGGACGCTGATCGACCGCATCGGCAGCGGCGGCGCCGGTGACGCCTGGCGCGTGCGGCACGACAAGACCGGCGACATCCGCATCTTCAAGTTCGCCCGGGACCCGACCCGGCTCACGGCGCTCAAGCGCGAGATCACCCTGCATCGCGTTATTCGCGGCGCACTCGATGACGTGGCACCGATCGTCGAACTGCTGGACTGGAATCTGGAACAGCCGCCCTACTTCATCGAAAGCCGCTACGCCGACGGCGGCAGCCTGGCCGACTGGTGGAGTCGCTCGGGCAGCACCGTGGACCTTGAAGGGCGAATCGGGCTGATCGCCAGCATCGCCGATCACCTGGCGGCGATTCACTCCATCGGCGTGCTGCACAAGGACTTGAAACCTTCGAACGTGCTGGTGGAACTCGGCAGCGATGGCCAGCCGCCAAAACTGCTGCTGGGTGATCTGGGCAGCGGCGCCCTGTCCGATCCGGCACGCATGGAAGCCCTGGGCATCACCCGGCTCGGCTTCACGCAGACGATGTTGAGCCCCCGTACCGGCTCCGGCACGCCCCTTTATCTGGCGCCCGAAATTCTCATGGGCCAGCCGCCGACAATTCAGGCCGACCTCTACGCGCTGGGCGTGATGCTGTACCAGCTCATGGTCGGTGACTTGAATCGCCCGCTCGCCGCCGGTTGGGAACGCGATATCGAAGACGAAGTACTCAGAAGCGATATTGCGATATCGGTCGACGGCAATGCCGCTCAGCGCATCGCCAGTGCCGGCGACTTTGCCACCCGGCTGCGGAGTCGCGAGGCGCGGCGCGAATCGCTGGCTCATGAACAAGCCGAGCTCGCGCGAGCCGCCGCGCTGGAACGCTCGATCGAACGCGCCAGGGCACGGCGCACCGGCTATCGGGTCGCCATGGCCGCGCTGGCGATCGGCGCCGTGACCAGCACGCTGCTGTACTTCAATGCCAGCCGCGCCCGTGCCGCGGCGGAGAAGGAAACCGCACGCGCGACCACGATCAGCCATTTCCTGGCCGACGACGTTTTCGCCACCATCGACGTTGGCGAGCGCCCCGTTCGCGACATGTCGGTGCAGGATCTGCTCGATCAAGCGGCGGTGAAGGCGGAAGAGAAACTCGCCGATTCGCCTGCCGAGGCCGCTGAAATTCTGACCGCACTGGCAGGTGGTTATGATTCGCTCGGCCTGATCAATCCCGCTGACAGTCTGTACGAGCAGGCACTCTCGCGGTATGACTTAGCTCGCGGTCCGGGCGATGTGCCCCAACTGCAGATTGCAAGCAAACAAGTCGTCATCAAGTT
>JALRLM010000234.1 GCA_023254435.1 Hydrocarboniphaga sp. | reverse complement strand
GCGATGCCGCGGCCGGCCGTCATGAGGTTGAGTTGCCCCGGCCGGATGAGTTGCTCGGATCCGAGTGAGTCCGTGTGCAGGACAGCTCCCTCGATCAGCCACATGACGGTCTGCAGGCCGATGTGGGGATGCGGGCCCACGTGCAAGGGGCCGGCCTGGGCCAGCGAGGTCGGGCCGATGTGATCGAGAAAGCACCACGGCCCCACCATGCGCCGCAGCCGCGACGGCAGCGCGCGATGAATGGGCATGCCGTCGCCGACGATTTCGGCGCGGGCATCGATGCGTTGCTGTTCGGGTTGCGGGCTCGGCGTGCTCACGGGCGGCTTCCTTGTCGGTGATTCGGGTTTTGCGAAGGGCGATCAGACCAGCGCCGAGGCGATGTCGATGCGCGCGCTGAGGATCTTGTGCACGGGGCAGGCATTGGCGATCTGCAGCAGGCGTTCGCGCTGCTCGTCGCTGAGCTCGCCCAGCAGCCGGATGTTGCGCGTGATGCGCGTGCCTTCGGCCGGCTTGCCGTCGGGGTTCAGCGCCAGCGCCACCTCCACGCCCTGCAGCGGCCACTGCTTGCGGTCGGCGTACATGCGCAGCGTGATCGAGGTGCAGCTGCCCAGCGCCGACAGCAGCAGGTGATCGGGCGTGGGCCCGCGATCGGCACCGCCGAGGGCGGCGGGTTCGTCGGCCAGCCATTCGTGCGTGCCGTCGCTGTTGGTGGCCGTGTACGGCGTGCTGCCGATGCGGGTGCTGACTTCGATGGTCATGCGGACTCCTGTCGTTTGTTATCCGTCGATGTCGCGATGGTGCCCCAGCACGGGGAACGCTGCACCCCCCGTATGAGGCAGTGCAGGGCCGCGTCGCTACCAGCTGTTGCGCTGAGGCAGCAGGCCGCGCAGCTCGTCGGCCGTCAGGTCGCGCCAGCGCCCGATCTTCAAGGCGCCGAGCTTCAGGTTGATGATGCGCACGCGCTGCAGCCGGCGCACGTCGTAGCCGAAGACTTCGCACATGCGCCGGATCTGCCGGTTGAGTCCCTGCGTCAGCACGATGCGAAACGCGCGATCGGGCCGGCCTTCGTAGCGCGCGACCTTGCAGCGCTTGGTGGTCACGTTGAGTTCGGGCAGGCGCACGCCGCGGCTCATGCTCTCGATGAAGGCGTCGGTGACGGGCTTGTCGACCGTGACGATGTATTCCTTCTCGTGGTTGTTCTCGCTGCGCAGGATCTCGTTGACGATGTCGCCGTTGCTGGTCAGCAGGATCAGGCCCTCGGACTCCTTGTCGAGGCGGCCGATCGGGAAGATGCGTTCGGGATGCTGGATGAAATCGATGATGTTGCCGTCGATGTGGCGCTCGGTGGTGCAGGTGACACCCACGGGCTTGTTGAGCGCGATGTAGACGTGCTGCTTCTGTCGCGCGCCGATGCGCTTGCCGTCGACGCGCACCTCGTCGCCTTCGTCGACCTGCGTGCCGAGTTCGGCGCGCTTGCCGTTGACGCTGACACGCCCGCGCTCGATCCAGCTGTCGGCCTCGCGACGCGAGCAGATGCCGGTTTCGCTGATGAACTTGTTCAGACGCATGCGCGGGCGGGGCGGGGGTGACCGCTCATTATGGGCGCTACGGCCGGCGGGCGTCGTCGCGATCGACAGCCTGCGCAGCGGGTGGGCGTCGGCGCCGCCGTGGGGCTTCCAAAAGCCCGCGACCAGAATCGGCTTGATTCAAAAATGATAATCATTATCATCCTTGGCGATCGTGCAGCTCATCGACACCACCGCAGGGCCTGCGGTCGAGCCCATGCCGGCGATGTGGCTGTCCACCGGGCCGGCGCCAGGTTCTGCGCCGACTCTCTTCGCTCCGTCCCTTCGCAAAAGGATTCAGCCCATGAAACGGATCACGACAACGCAACTGATGCTGGCGGTGCCGCTGCTCGCCTCGCCGGCGGTAGTCCTCGCCCACCCCGGCCACGACCATGAGGCCTGGTCGAGCCCGCTGTTCCACCTGGCCTTCTTCGCCTCCCTCGTCGCCGTGATCGCGGTTGGCGGCCTGCTGCTGCGCAAGCGCGCGTCGGCCCCATCCCACAACGAGGTGAAGTGATGATCCATCGACTGCTGCAGCGCTCCGAGCGCCTGCTGGGCATCGAGGAAGCGCAGGCGCACTGCGACATTCCGTGCAAGATCTACGATCCGATCAAGGCGCAGCTCGCGGCGCTCAGCGTGATCCGCTTCATGGACCTGATCGCGGAGGTGCAGAACGGCCACCACGGCATCGCCGACCAGGCGCAGCTGATTCGCCTGGTGCAGGCCAAGGAGCAGCATGCCGAGGAAGCCAAGCACGAGGTTCGCGTGATCTGGGGCGATTACTTCAAGCAGCCGCAGTTCGACCGCTTCCCCGATGCGAGCAAGCTCGTGCACGAGATCATGCTCGCGGGCTCGGCCTGCAAGCAGGGCATCGAGCGCGCCAAGGGCGACAAGCTGCTGGCGCTGGTCAACCAGTTCGCCGAGATGTTCTGGGCGAGCAAGGACGTGGCCACGTTCACCGCGATCTGCCCGTATCTGCCGAGCCAGCCCGTGGTCTATCCCAAGCTGGCCTGATGCAGCTGCGCCTGTTCAAGCTGGCCGGCCATAGCATGTGGCCGGCCTACCGGGATGCCGACTATGTGCTGGTGTGGCGGCATCGCCGCCAGCGGCTCGAACGCGGTGACGTGGTGGTGGTTCGGCACGCCCGGCTGGGCTGCATCGTCAAGCGCATCGACGCCGTCGCCCCCAATGGCTCGCTGCGCCTGAGCGGCGATCACGCGCCGCTCAGCACGTCCAGCGACGTCATCGGTGCGGTGGCGCCGGAGCAGGTCGTCGGCAAGGTGGTCTGGCATCTGCCGCGCCCGCGTGGCGTGACG
>JALRLM010000225.1 GCA_023254435.1 Hydrocarboniphaga sp. | reverse complement strand
GATCGCTGGTTCCTCGACCGCGTCGCCACACACATCCTCGCCTTCGAAGATTCCGGCGAGATCGTGTTCCTGGAAGGCAACTATCGCGAATACGAAGAAGACTTCCGCCGCCGCTACGGCGCCGAGCCCGGCGTGAACCGTCGCAACCGTCACAAGAAGCTCGCATAAGTCCACCGCGCCGCCGACGACCGCGCAGGTCGTCGGCGGCCATGGCCCGAATCCTGCTGCCTGCCCCTGGGCGGCATTCAAGGAGGAGGGCCCAATGGAATCCAAACGGACGCTGGCGTCGCTGGGCGCGCTGCTCGTCGGCCTGTCGGTGACACCGGCTTTTGCGCAGCGGGCATCGGGCGTGCCCGACTGCAAGAACCTGCAGGTGGCTCAGGGCGTCAACGAGCGCTTCGAGGCCGACTATTCGCAGAAACAGGCCGAAATCCAGGCGCACACTTCCGAACGCCTGCACCACATCGACGATACCGCCAAGGCCCTGATTAGCAGCGGCATCTGGACCGATGCCGATCGCCGCACCTATTTCGGCAAGCTGCGCGGTTCGGCCGCCTACAGCAGCGGCGAAAAGAAAAAGACCGAGTTGCTGTTCGGCATGCAGATGGGTCGCAGCGAAGCCGTGGGTCTGCGCGCCAGCAATCCGCCGGGCGCCTGCAGCTATGCGCTCAGCACGCTGGCCCAGCTCGACGATCTGCGCAAGATCATCGACACGCAATACGACCTGATCGACAAAGGGCTGGCCGAAGTCGAGCGCAGCAAGGCCACGCAACCCTGAGCCTGCAAACGCTCAGGCCGCCTTCATCGCTCCGGCGACGAGTTCGTAAGAGCGCAATCGCAGCGCGTGATCCCAGATGTCGGTGATCACCATGATCTCGTCGGCGAGATTCTCCTGCGCCAGCGCCAGCAGGCGCGCGCGCACGGTCTCGGGCGAACCGATCACGGCCAGCTTGCGGAAGCGCTCCAGCGCGTCGCTCTGGAATCCGTACTGGTAGGCCGCCGCCGTCTCGGGACTCGGCAGCGGCAGGAACTGGTTGGACTGCAATCGCACCCACGACAGCTCCATGCTGCCGGCCAGGTAGCGCGCCTCCTCGTCGGTCGGCGCGCAGACCACGGCGACGCACAGGATCGCGTGCGGCCTGGCGAAATGCTCGTCGGTCTGGCGAAAGTTGTCGCGGTAGGTCCGCATGGCCGGCAACACCGAGGCCGAGCCGAAGTGCATGGCGAAGGCGTAGCCGAGGCCGGCCGCGCCGGCCATGCGGGCCGAAGCCCCGCTGGAACCCAGCAGCCAGATCGGCGGCAGGCCGGAGTCGGCCGGCACCGCATGCACCTCGGCCGCAGGATCGACGACCTCGCTCCAGTCCGGCGCCGACAGCGCATAGAGCTCGGCCAGCTGCTGACCGAACATTTCGCCGGGCGCGGCACGCAGTGCGCGCGGCACGTTGGGCACACCGCCCGCGGCACGACCGACGCCCAGGTCGATGCGATCGGGGTAGAGCGCGCGCAGCGTGTGGAAGTTCTCGGCCACGCGCAGCGAGGCGTGATTGGGCAGCATGATGCCGCCCGAGCCGACGCGAATGCGCTGGGTGACCGCCGCCGCATGCCCGATCAGCAGTTCCGGCGCCGAGCAGGCGACGCTGCGCAAGGCATGGTGCTCGGCGTACCAGATGCGAACGTAGTCGAGGCGCTCGGCCAGTTGCGCCAGCTCGCCGACGCGGCGCACGGCCGCGGAGGGCGCGGTACCTTCGGGCACGGGCGCGAGATCGAGGACGGACAGCGGAATCGTGTTCATGCGGCTCCCCTGCGCCTCTGCGGGCGCGAATCGGCAATCGGAAATTCAGCAGACCCGGAATTCGAATCCGAATCGGGACGGCTTGCAATCGGACATTGGTCGCGATTTTGCGATTACCCGAACGCTAGGCTCTGGGGGCGATCCCCCTCGACGGCCGCATCACCCTCGATATGATGCGGGCATCCCTCGTCCGCTGAGGCCGCCGGATCGTCGCAAATCGCTGAGCTTGAAAGGATTCTGAATAGATGTCGTCACAAGGAGAGTGGATGCGATGGAACACGATGGACGCGGCGGGCCGCTGATTGGCCCCGAACTTGCGGCGCCCCCCAGCTTGAAAAGCACGAAGGCTCATTCCCTCATGACCTCATCCGACGCCGGGCATTACCGGCGCCCCCGCACGCCGGCGCCGATCCGGGCCCTGAACTGGCTGGGCCGCAGCGTCGGCCGCGACGGCGCCGCCTGGATCAAGATCGATCCACAGCAACTCATCCAGCAGGCCGAGAAGACCACCGGCCTGCGCGACTGGGGCAAGGAGCCCCTGATGGAACCGCTGAGCGTGCTGTGCGCCTCGCTCAACAATGAAGCGCGGCCCAACGTGGTCGGCCGCATGGTGATGCGCCAGTTCCTGGGCCGCATCCTGGAATATCGCCTGCTCATGCAGCGCGACTTCGCGCAGCACCCCGAGATTCTCGACGTCGAAATCCGCCGCCCGGTGTTCATCACCGGACTGCCGCGCACGGGCTCCACGCTGCTGCAGCGGCTGATGGCGCGCGATCCCGATGTGCGCTGGCTGGCGACCTGGGAAATGATGTTCCCCTCGCCGCCGCCCGACGACGCCACCGTCGCCACCGACCCGCGCATCAAGCTGGCCGATCGCCGCCTCAAGATGCTCAACTGGGCGGCACCCGACTTCGTCATGGCGCATGAGCTGGCCGTAGGCGAGCCCGAGGAATGCATCAGCCTGCTGCAGTCGACGCTGGTCAGCAACGCCTACGAACTCATGAACGAACTGGCCGGCTACCGCGCCTGGTTCAAGGAGCAGGATCTGGCCGACCCCTATCGCTACTACAAGCGCCAGTTGCAGCTGCTGGCCTGGAAGCGGCCGCGCGACCACTGGGTGCTCAAATGCCCGGTGCACCTGTTCGCGCTCGACGCCATTCTCGAAGTGTTCCCCGACGCCACCATCATCCAGACGCATCGCGATCCGGTCACGGTGATGCCCTCGGTGTGCAGCCTGTTCAGCGTGGTGCAGACCCTGCTGTCCGATTACGCCGATCCGCGCGTGCTCGGCAAGGAATGGCTCGATCGCTGGGCCCAGGCCTGCGATGACGCCATCGACCTGCGCGCACGCGTCGGCGACGAACGCTTCATCGACATCGCCTACAAGGAAACCGTGCGCAACCCGATCGCCACCGTGCGCTCGATCTACGAGCGCCGCGACGAGCCTTTCACACCGGCCGCCGAGGCCGCGATGCAAGGCTGGATGCAGCAGAACCCGCAGCACAAGCACGGCAAGCACGTGTACCGGCTCGAGGACTACGGCCTCAACGAAAGCATGGTGAGGCAGCGCTTCGGCCGCTATCGCGAGCATTTCGCGGCGTATATCTGAGGCTGCCGCACCGGGATGATGGGCGACTCCACCGCCCTTCGATGACGAAACGCGGTGGGTGCGCCGGCGGCTAGAACAGCTTAGGGAAGTTCTGATTAAACGTTGCGAGCGCACGCATCTCGCACGAGGACGGAGCATAGGAACCGGAGCGTAACGACCTGTGCGCGAGGATTCCGAGCACCGCCCTCGTGCGAGATGCGAAGCGCAGCCGCTTGATCAAAGCTTCCTTGGGCGCGTCTGCCTGGCCGGTCCTAGGGCCAGTCATGCCCTGCCGCCTTCGCCGTCGAACAATGCGGGCGTCCGATCGAACGGCCGCAAGTCGCGTCTCAGGCAATCTCGCGCCAGTCCAGCCCGCCGTCCTGCTCCGCGCAGACCATCCAGGGCGGCTGCGCCTGCATCACCTCGGCCATCGCGGCCAGCGCAAGCTCGGGCCGGTTGTTGGTTTCCGACAGATGCGTCAGCACCAGGTGCTGCAGGCGCGAGCGATCGATGTCGCGCAACAGCGCGGCCGACTGCGCGTTCTCCAGATGTCCCAGCATGCCGCCGACACGCAGCTTGAGGCTGGGCGGATACGGCCCCGCCGCCAGCAGCGCACGATCGTGATTGCATTCCAGCATCAATGCATCACAGCCCGACAGGCTTTGCCGCATGTGCGCGGTGACGTGCCCGGCGTCCGAGAGAATGCCCAGCCGCAGGTCGCGATGACCGAGCACGTACTGGCAAGGCTCGCGCGCATCGTGCGGCACCGGATACGGCTGCACCTCGATGGCGCCGACGCTGAACGCCTCGTGCGGGCTGATGCTGCGCACCGATTCGACACCGTGATCCTTCCAGGCGCGCTGGGTACCGGCGGTGAGATACACCGTCAGGCCATGGCGCCGCGCCAGGCGCGCGACGCCGCCCAGGTGATCGCCATGCTCATGCGTGACGAGAATGCCGGCCAGCGAAGCCGGCTCGACGCCCAGACGTTGCAATCGCGCTTCGGTCTCGCGCAGCACGAAACCGCAATCGATCAGCAGGCGCGTGCCGCCGGCCTCGACCAGCGTGCCGTTGCCCTTGCTGCCCGAGCCCAGCGACGCAAAGCGCAGAGGCCCTGCGCTCACGGCATCGAACTCACTTCTTGGTGACGTCGTTGAGATACAGCGGAAACGGCGTGACCTTGGAATCGCCGCCCGCGACGATGCGCGCCGCGCCCTGCTTGCTGACCTCGTCGATGCGGATCACCGAGTGCAGCGGCACGTAGAAGCGCTCCACGTTCTCGAACTCGGTCTTGAGTTTCTCTTCGCCGGGATCGACCACCACGCTGGAGCGCTCACCAAAGACAAGCTTCTCCACCTCGACGAAACCCGGCATGCCGCCATGGCTGACCTGGCGCGCGTAGACCTCGTAGACCTGGCCTTGGTTGTGGAAGCTGATGCGGTAGAGACGGGGCTGACTCACGGCTTGTGATAATTCATCCAACGAGCGTAAGGCGTGAATTATTCAACCCGCCTTCCGCTCGCGCAAGCCGATGCCCAATCACGCCTTACTGATCGGCCGGCAGACAACCGCGCGGGAGGGCCGCGTTTGGCAGGCAGGTGCCGACTTTCTCGGGGTTATCGACGGCGACCACCTTCATGATGCTGGTCGCCGTGCCGATCTTGATGCCCAGTGATTCGAGCAGCGGATCGACGATCGAATCGAGCAGCGCTGCAACGGTGTCGACCAGCAGCGGCTCCAGCGTGTTCACGAGCGAGGTGGTGATGAGGTTCAGCAGTGGCCCGAGCAGGCCGCTGAGCGTCGTCAGCAAGCCTGGCGGACTGCTGGGATCGGCCGTAACGGTGATCCCGGTCACCAGGGTATGCAGCGTCGAATCCAGTGCCGACTCGACCAAGCCCGTAGACCCCACCGTCTGCGGATTGGCGGCAACCGCCGGATTGGGCGGCTGGCCATCGGCGCTCCAGGCCCGCGTGGCGCCGGACGGAAGCTCATCAGCATCCATCCGAGTGAAATCGACCACATCGGCCAGATTCTGTCGGGCTGGGTTGCCGACCACGATGGGGCTTTGCTTGACGGCGTTGACGTTGAGCGACAGCGTGCCCAGTGACAATGCTGGCCCCAGTATCGGCAGCAAGGTCACCGGACCCAGACGCACACCCGTGATCGGTGCCGTATCGGCGATGGTGGTCGACTGCGCGGAGCCGATGTTGCCGTTGAAGCTGCCGACCTGCACCGAGGCGACACCCGTGGTCACACTGGTCTTCGCCACCGGCAGGCCGTCATTCACCCCCGCCATCGGACAACTGATTTCGTCGATGTAGGCCGTCGCCGGAGCGACATAGAGATCAATCGCCAGCTTGATCGGATCGACCTGGAAAGTGCCGACCGACAGCAGCGGCCCCAACAGGGCATTGATCAAGCTGAGCAGACTGTTGAGCCCTGCCACGATGTCGCTGACCGTGGTCACCTGCAAGCGCAGCAATAGCCGGATCTGCGCCGTACTGGCCGATGCCGTGCCCGGCGCGAGCAGGCTAGATACCTGCGGTGGTTCCAGAATCTTGAGGTAGGTCGCCAGATCAATGCCCAGCAGGCTGACGCCGATCGGCAACCGAATCGGTTGCACATTGCCCTCAGGATCGGCGTTCGCGGCCATGGCCAGTGCCATCACCAGGTCGAGCAGATTGATAGCCGGCACGGCCGAACCGACCGCCTGCACGGTGTTGCCGAGCACGTTCACGAGCGGGAACGGCGTGGTATTGCCGCTGGCGGCCGCACCGAGTTGCTGCAACAGGCCGGTCACCGTGGCGCTGGTGCCGCCGACGATCGCCTGATTCACCAGCGGGCTCAAGCCGTTGAGCACGCCCGGCAAGGTGGTGGAGGTGTTGAGCAAGGCCGACAGGTCCTGCGCGTCGACACCGACGGCGGTCGCCAGCATGTCGACGCTGATATTGGTGCGCGCCAGCCCTTCGTAATCCAGGGCGTTGAGATTGAGGCTGATGCCGGTGGCATTGAGCAGCGGCGGCAGGATGGTGTTGAGGAAGGTGATGTTGTCGGTATCGAGGGACAGCAAGCCCGACCCCACTCCGATGCTGCCGACCACGGCCTGGCGCGCGGACGCCGAGGCCTTCAGCGACGCGGCGCTGCCGGGCATGAATGCCGGAATGAACGATGCCGGCGTCGGTCGCGTCAGATTGACACGCACCGAATCGATCTCTGGATCGCCCTCGTTCAGTGCCACGAATACGCGGACCCCGTCGGACTGGCGGGTTTCGGTCTTGCCGACTTCGATGGCGGGCGTGCCGTTGACGCCCGTGAGCCAGGACACGGCGCCCCCGTTGGCCAGCACGACGGACTCGACCGTGGACTGGACGCCGCTCACGCCGACGCGAAAGCCGTCGCCGGCAGAGCAACCGCTGGCGATGCGCGCGGCTGCCGTCGACGCGAGGCTGGCCACTTTCTGCAGTTCGCGCTGGCTGTAATACAGCCGGCCGACATCGATGGCCAGGAACGTCGCCATCAGCAAGGCCACCATCGACAAGCCCACCCACACCGCCACCGCGCCATGCTGGCGGTGTGACTGCCGACTTGCGGCGCGCATCCTGCTCATAGGCTACTCCCGATCACCCGCTCCACCTCAGGGCACCCGATGCGAAGCGGACCGACCCTGGTCCGCGTGCGCGGGCCTGCCTATTTCAACGGATGGCGCACGATCGGCAGCGCGCGGCCCGACAGCCGGCTCAGGTCCGGCGGTCGAGGGGCGATGCGGTCTGCCTCAGGTGCCACCGAAACGCCAGACCAGCGTCGCCAGCAAGCCTTCGCGCGCGCCCAGCGAGTACTCACCCTGCAGCGTGAAGCTGCGCGTGATGTCCCAGTTGAGGCCGGCAAGGTAGCTCCAGTCGTCCTCGTTCTTCTGCGTCAGCGAATAGTCGATGACGATTTCCTCGGTCTGCGGGCCACCCGGAAACACCACCTGGTTGCGAATGTCGACCTGGCTGTCGATGAAGCTGGCGCCGCCGTAGAGGGCCAGCTCGCCACCGCCCTCGAGCGGAAAGCGGTAGCCCAGGCGCGGCGTGACGCTGAAAGCGTCGATCTTGGTGTCCGAATCGCTCGACTCGCTGCTGGCATAGAGCAGGCCCAGCAGGGCGAAGGCGCGTCCGCGACCGGCCGCGAAGGTCGCGCCGGCACCGTACTGCGTGGCATCGGCGCTGCGGTCGATGTCGCCCGTGAAGGTCTGGTCGCAGACCTGCGGCCGGTCGTTGGGATCGGTGCAGGCATCGGAGCCGGCAAAACTCAGCAGATCGTCACCCTGTACCGAGAAGCGGCCGGTGACGTCGTTGTTCGAGGTGCCGACGAAGGCGAACAGGTTCAGGAACGGAAACAGCCAGACGTCGCCCTTGAGCAGCAGCGAGTCGGCCTTGAGCTTGGAGTCGTCGATGCTGACGAAATCCACCGAGCGGCCCTGGGCTCCATTGGCCGACATCACGAAGTTGTCGAGTTCCAGGTCCTGATCGACGTTGGAATAGACCAGTCCCAGGCCCCAGGGGCGCGGCAGCGTCACCCCGCGTTCCGCCGCCAGTCCGCTCAGAAACGGCGGCCCCCCACTCTGCGCGCTCGCGGCGGCGGTCCACAGCAGGGTCGTCAGGAAAGCGCCCGTCGAAACAGCGGGCGCGAGGCGGCGAGTGGTCATCGGCAGACTCCAGAGGCGTGGTGGGCTGGCGGGCGCTTTCGATGCGAATCACTTGCCACCCCGGCCGGTATCATGCGCATATCCAGGTGACCAAACCGGTGCATCGCCGGTCGAACCGAACTTCGCCCCGCGCAGGCTGCCGCGTTCAAGCTGAAGGCCAACCGAACAATGAGCGTTTCCAGCATTCCGACTGCCCCGCCCCCACCCGGCCGCGAGCCGATCGTGCTGCAAGCCGAGGGCGCCGAGGCTCGCATCGATCCGCAGGGCGCGCACGTGTTGAGCTGGCAGCCCGCGCCTGGCGACGAGCGCCTGTTCCTGAGCGCGCGCTCGGTCTTCGCCGACGGCGTGGCCATTCGCGGCGGCGTGCCAGTGATCTTTCCGCAGTTCGCCGGCGAAGGGCCACTGCCCAAGCACGGTTTCGCCCGCACGCGCACCTGGGAGCTGATCGAACACAGCGGCGCCGTCGTGCGCTGGCGCCTGCGCAGCGACGAGGCCACGCTGGCGATCTGGCCACACCGCTTCGACTGCGAGCTCGCCGTCGGCCTGCAGGCGCGGGCCCTGCACATGCGCCTGAGCGTGATCAATCGCGACACCCAGCCGCTGCGCTTCACGGCCGCGCTGCACACCTATCTGCGCGTCGACGAGCTCGACGCGCTGCGCATCGATGGCCTGCAGGGCCTGCGCTACCGCGACTCCACTCAGGGCACGCTCGAATGCCTGGAGCCACAGGCGCCGCTCGCGATTCGCGGCGAGGTCGACCGCATCTACTTCGACACACCGGCGGCGCTATTGCTGATCGAGCCGCAGCGCAGCCTGCGCGTCGAACAGAGCGGCTTCGTCGACACCGTGGTCTGGAACCCAGGTGCCGAACGCGGCGCAGCACTGACCGACCTGGAACCCGAAGGCTACCGGCGCATGGTCTGCGTCGAAGCCGCGACCATCGGCCGGCCGGTCACGCTGGCGCCCGGCGAACGCTGGAGCGGCACGCAGCGGCTGATCGCCTGAGCCTCGCGCCGGCATGCCGCAGCGCCTGCTGATCGTCTACAGCACGCAGACCGGCCGCACGCGCCAGCTGGCCGAGGCCGCGCGGGCCGGTGCGCGGGCAGCGTCCGGCGACATCGAGATCGAACTGCGGCCGGCCCTGCAGGCCGGCGTCGACGACCTCATGGCCTGCAACGGCCTGATCGTCGCCACGCCCGAGAACTTCGGCTACATGAGCGGTGCGGTGAAGGACTTTCTCGATCGCACCTACTACCCCTGCGAAGGCAAGCGCCTGGGGCTGCCCTATGCGCTGCTCGTGAGCGCGGGCAACGATGGCAGCGGCGCCGTGCGCGCCATCGAGCGCATCGCCACGGGCTACGGCTTCAAGGCCGTGGCCGAACCGCTGATCGCGGTGGGTGAACCGACGCCACAGCATCTGCTGCAAGCCCACGAAACCGGCCAGCTGCTGGCGGCGGGACTTGCATTCGGGGTGTTCTAGGCGAATCAGGGCGTGGGGCCCGGCGCCCAGACTTCTTCGACCAGCGCGACGATGGCGCGAATGATCGGGTCTTCCTTGCGTTCCTTGGGGTAGATGAACTGCAGGCGCGTGCTCAGGCGGATGTCGCCCCAGATCATGATCTCGCCGGCGCGCTCGCGCTCCAGCGCTTTTTCTTCGCGCATCAGCGCGACGCCAACGCCCGAGATGGCCAGCGAGCTGATCACCGCCTCGTGGTCAGCCTCGACCACGCGCGTGGGCTTGACGCCGTACTGCTTGAACAGCCCACGGATCAGGTCGTGGTAGGAGCTGATCGGCGGCGGAATCACCCAGGGCTGTTTGGACAGCTCCTCGAAGCTGCCCTCGACCAGGCGATCCTTCCACGAAATCGGCACCGCGATGCGGAACGCGCATTCGCGCAGGTCGACCACGCCGACATCGGGATGCGACAGGTCGCCGTAGTAGAAGCTCACGTCGAGCCCGCCGTCGCGAATCTTCTCGAAGGCCTCGCCGGTGACCACGTGATGGAATTCGATTTCCACCAGCGGATAGCGGCGCACGGTGGCGCTCATGAACGGCGCCACGCGGATGAATTCGGGATCGGAGACGGTGCCGACGCGCACGATGCCGCCGATCTCGCCCTTGATCGCGCGCGCTTCGTTGCGCATCGCCTGCGCGGCCGACAGCACTTTCTCCGCCAGCGGCAGCAGACGTCGGCCCGCCGCGGTCAGCACCATGCCGGCCGGCGTGCGTTCGAACAGCGCTACCGCGAACGTATCCTCCAACGCACGAATCTGCGCCGATAGCGCAGGCTGGCTGATGTGGAGCTTTTCGGCGGCGCGCGTGAGATGTCGCATCTCGGCAACGGCCACGAAGCTTCTCAGTTGATACAACTCCATATCTTTATTCTCGCCCCAGAACCGCTGGGGCGCAGATTATGCCTGTACGAGCACGTTCACGCTGCCCCTTCGGGTAGAGCACAATAGATTGTCTACTGCCCGAGCCCCATGACCAACTCCATCATCGCCCGCCGCTCCCCGATCCACGGTACCGGGGTTTTCGCCCGCCGCAAGCTCGCCGCCGGCTCCCACGTCATTCAGTACGAAGGCCGCCTGATCACGCATGGTCAGGCCGACAAGGAGTACGGAGACGGCGGGGAAACCGGTCATACCTTCCTGTTCACGCTCAATTCGCGCTACATCATCGACGCCAACGTCGGCGGTACCGATGCGCGCTGGATCAATCACAGCTGCGATCCCAACTGCCAGGCCGTGCTCGTCGAGGGCAAGAGCCGCAAGTACGACGAGGTGCACATCGAGGCGCTGCGAGACATCAAGCGCGGCGAAGAGCTCACCTACGACTACGGCATCACGCTCGAGGTGCGCCATACCGCGCGCCTGAAGAAGATCTGGGAATGCCGCTGCGGCAGCCCCAAGTGCACGGGCACGATGCTCAAGTCCAAGAGCGCCAAAAAAGACTGAAGCGGCTCAGGCCTCGCCGGCGATGCGTTCGCGCAGCGCGGCGCGGTAGCGCCGACTGCAGGGCAGCACCGAGCCGTCCGCGAGCTGGACCTGGGCGTCGCCCGTGTCCAGCGGCTTGATCGAACGGATCAGCGTCAGGTTGGCGATGTAGCTGCGATGGATGCGCACGAAGCGCTCGGGGTCGAGCTTGCTCTCGACGCCGGCGATGGTGCTGCGCAGCGGGTAATCGTGGCCGCGCACGCGCAGGTTCACGTAGTTGCCGGAGGCCTGCAGCCAATCGATGTCGGCGGCGGCGACCAGGAACTCGCGCCCGAGCTTGCGCACCAGAAAGCGCTCGGGCCGCTCCACCGGTTCGGCCGGCGGCCCTTCGTCGGGCAGATCGAGCAGGTGCACCTCGCCCTGCAGTCGCCGCAGCAACAGACGATAGGCCTCGATTGTGAACACCAGGCCAGCGTAGCTGCGCAGGTCCTTGAGGTATTCGTAGCCGAACTCGCGCGGCCACGACCCGAAGTCGTAATGCAGCCCAACGCTGCGATACGCCGCCATGCGCAGGCCCACCATGCCCGCCACGTGCACCAGCGACACCACCAGGCTGGCCAGCAGGTGCCAGGGCAGATTCCGCCGCCAGGTGTCCCAGTACAGCGGATAGCGGCGAGAGAACACGACGATGCCCGGAATCACCACGGCCCACAGCAGGCTGCTGGAAATCTCCCAGACGAAGGGCTCCCAGCTTTCGGCGCGCAGATGCGCTCGGCGCACGTCCATGAGCGCAGTCAGGCCGTTGGCCAGGGTCTCGACGATCAGCAGCACGACCCAGAAGCCGATTTCGAAACGGCGTCGCCAGGGCGCGAAACGCTCGTAGGCGGTGATCGATCGGCAATGCTCGGGCAGGCTCATGCCCGCATTCTAGGAGCCCGGACACCCATCGGTCCGCAGCTCGTCATCGAGATTCGCGATTCGTCACTTTCTGGCTGCGATTGGTCCCCGCCGCCTATGGCCGGCGATGAAACGAGGCGATCATGAGCGCCTGCCCACCGCCTTCCCTAGATCCGACATGAACCGCCGCCACGATCTGGACTGGGTCCGCGTCTGCGCCTTCGCATTGCTGGTGATCTATCACGTCGGCATGTACTACGTGAGCTGGGACTGGCACGTCAAAAGCCCGCAGGCCAGCCACGCCATCGAGCCGCTGATGGTGGCCACCGCGCCGTGGCGACTGTCGCTGCTGTTCATGGTCTCGGGCGTGGCGACGGCTTTTCTGCTCGCACGCGGCGAGGCCGGCTTCCTGGGCTCGCGATCCTGGCGCCTGCTGCTGCCGCTGCTGTTCGGCATGCTGGTGATCGTGCCGCCGCAGAGCTATTTCGAGCTGGTGGAGAAGGCCGGCTACGCCGACGGCTACGGGGCCTTTTACGGTCGCTACCTGAGCAAGGGCTTCTGCAAGCAGCCCGACCGCTGCCTGGACACGCCGACCTGGAACCATCTGTGGTTCGTCGCCTATCTGTGGGCTTACACGGTCGTACTGTGGGCCCTGCACCGTCTGCTGCCGGCCACGCTGGCTCGCCTGGGCGCGCTCGTGCAGCGAGCGCTGACCGGACCCGGGCTGCTGCTGTGGCCGGCGGCGGTGCTGGTCGCACTGCGGATCGCGCTGATCGATCGCTTCGAGTCCACGCACGCGCTCGTCGACGACTGGTACAACCATGCGCAGTACTTCGGCGTGTTCCTGCTGGGCTATCTGATCGCCCGCGCCACGCCGGTCTGGGATCGCTTCGCCGCGCTGCGCTGGACCGCGCTGGCCCTGTCCGTCGGCGCCTACGCCTTCCTCGCCGTCTACTTCAGCCACTACGACGAGCTTGCTCCACCGCCTGCGCTCAAGCAGCTGCAGCGCGGCGTCTGGGGACTCATGCAGTGGACCAGCATCGCGGCGGTGCTGGGTTTCGCGCGTCGGCACGCACCCGGCGACAGTCCGGCGCTGCGCTACCTGTCGCAAGCCGTGTTCCCGGTCTACATCCTGCACCAGACGCTCATCGTCGTGCTGGCGCACGAACTCAAGACCTGGGGACTGGCACCGCGGGTCGAAGGTCCGCTGCTGATCGTGGCAACGCTGGCGCTGTGCTTTGCCGGCTACGAGCTGGTACGCCGCGTGGGCTGGCTGCGACCGCTGTTCGGCCTGCGCCGCGAATCGAAGAAGCCGGCGCCGGCCGTCGCCACGACCGCCTGAGCGCCGCGCGGCTCCCGGGTCAGTTCCAGGGCGCGGGCAGCTCGACCACGAGACCGTCGTGCTCGGCGGTGAGCTGCACCTGGCAGGTCAGGCGGCTATTGGGACGCGGATCGATCACGCCCTCGAGCATCATCTCCTCGTCTTCCTGGCGCGGCGGCAGCTTGTCGACCCATTCGGGCGCGACGTAGGCGTGGCAGGTGGCGCAGCTACAGCAGCCACCGCAGTCGCCGCCGACACCCGGCATCAGGTTGTCGACAGCCACTTCCATGAGCGAACGTCCTTCGGCGGCGTCGACGACGTGCTGCACTCCGTTGGGCTCGATGAAGACGATCTTGGGCATGGGTGCGCCGACTCTGGCATGGGGCTGGAAGCAGGATTCCGGGGATTGTAGGGCCTCTGCCAGAGTGTCGCGTCCGCTCCGGCTCAGACGCCGCCCAGGCAGACGTACTTGCGGTTGAGGTACTCGTCGAGCCCGTAACGCGAACCCTCTGAGCCGAAACCGCTCTCCTTGATGCCGCCGAAAGGCGCCACTTCGGTGGAGATCAGTCCCTCGTTGACGCCGACCATGCCGTATTCGAGGCGCTCGGTGACGCGCGTGATGCGGCCGATGTCGCGAGCATAGAAGTACGCCGCCAGACCGAAGGGAGTGTCGTTGGCCAGGGCGATGGCCTCGTCCTCGCTGTCGAAGCGCATCAGCGGCGCCAGCGGACCGAAGGTTTCCTCGGACAGCACGCGCATGCCGGGCTTGATGCCGGTCAGCACCGTCGGTGTGTAGAAGCTGCCGGCCGACGACGGCGCGCCGCCGCCGGTGACGAGCCGAGCACCCTGAGCCAGCGCGTCGTCAACGTGCGCCTGCACTTTCTTCACTGCCCTGGCGTCGATCAGCGGACCAATCTGCACGCCGTCGTCGAGGCCATTGCCGAGCTTCATCGTCTCGACCTTGCGCGCCAGCGTTTCGGCGAAGCGATCGTAGATGCCGCCCTGCACGAGGATGCGATTGGCGCAGACGCAGGTCTGGCCGGCATTGCGGTACTTCGAGGCGATGGCACCGGCGACGGCCTGATCGAGGTCGGCGTCGTCGAACACGAGAAACGGAGCATTGCCGCCGAGTTCCAGCGACAGGCGCTTGAGCGTGCCGGCGCATTGCGTCATGAGTTGCTTGCCCACGGCGGTCGAACCCGTGAACGAAAACTTGCGCACGATGGGGTTGCCCGTGAGTTCGGCACCGATGGGCTTGGGGTGCCCCGTGATGACCGACAACACGCCCTCGGGCACGCCGGCCTCCTGCGCGAGCACGGCCATCGCCAGCGCCGAAAACGGCGTGAGCTCCGAAGGCCGCACCACGATGCTGCAGCCTGCGGCCAGCGCCGGCGCGGCCTTGCGCGTGATCATCGCGGCCGGAAAATTCCACGGCGTGATCGCAGCGCAGACGCCCACGGGTTGCTTGATCACGCTGATGCGTTTGTCGCGTCCGTGCCCCGGAATCACGTCGCCATAGGCGCGCTTGGCTTCTTCGCCGAACCATTCGAGGAACGAGGCCGCATAGGCGATTTCGCCGCGACTCTCGGCCAGCGGCTTGCCCTGCTCGATGGTCATGATGCGCGCCAGATCGTCCTGATGCCGTGTCATCGAGTCGAACCAGCGCCGCAGCACCTGCGCACGATCCCTGGCCGTTCGCGACGCCCAGTCGCGTTGCGCGATCTGCGCGGCTTCGATGGCGCGCCGGGTTTCGGCCGTGGCGCAAGCCGGCACGCTGCCGATCGTGTTCTGCGTGGCCGGGTCGATCACCTCGATGCGCTCGCCGTTGTCGGCGTCGATCCAGCGACCGGCGACAAAAGCCTGCTCGCGCACCAGATCGGTCCGCGACAGACCGGCGCGCAAGCTGTCGTGCGCTGCACTCATGTCCTGCTCCGCTCGTGTAGACGGCTCGCAGTGTAGAGCGCGGTGCTGAACGCTGTTCTAGGGAAGCTCAGATTAAGCGTGGCGAGCGCACGCAGGTCGCACGAGGACGGAGCGCAGGGACCGGAGCGTAACGACCTGTACGTGAGGATTCCGAGCACCGCCCTCGTGCGAGATGCGAAGCACAGCAGCTTGATCAGAGCTTCCCTGGACGTCGCAGCGAGGTGCGCGATGCTCGCGCACCTCGCCTGCATCAGCTGGCGCGCGCCAGCACCGACAGCGGCAGTCGCTTCATCACGAAGCCCACGACATTCCACGGCCATCCTGGCACGTAAGCCTTGGCCGGTTCACGATCGATGGCGCGCACCAACGCACGACAACCGCTGACCGTGTCGACCAGAAACGGACGGTTCTTCATCTTGCGATTGATGTCGGTGTCGATGTAGCCCGGATAGATCGTGGTGATCTTGATGGGCTTGCCGATCATCTCCACGCGCAGGCCCTCGGCCAGGGCGGCGATGCCGGCCTTGGTCGCGGCATAGGTGGTCATCACACGCGGCAGGCCGCGCAATGCACTCATCGAGGAGATCAGCACCAGATGTCCCTGGCGCTGTTCGCGCAGAATCTCCATCGCCGCCTCGCATTGCGCGAGCGCCGCGACGAAGTTGGTTTCGGCCGTTTGACGATTGGCCTCGAACAAGCCGGTGCCGATCGGCCCGCCCTTGCCGGCCCCGGCGTTGACGACGATGCGGTCGATCGTGCCGAACTCGTCGTGAAACTCGCGAAACACGCGGAACACGTCGTCATGACGATTGACGTCGAGCGACTTGACGCTGATGCAGAGCTCGGGATTGCGGCTCAGCAGTTCCTCGCGCAGCCGCTGCAGCGCATCGACGCGGCGAGCGCACAAGGCCAGACCGTGACCGCGCGCCGCCCATTCGCGGGCCATGCCCTCGCCCAGGCCTGAGCTGGCTCCCGTGATCAGGATATTGCGTCGCATCGGCTCTCCTCCTTTCGTCTAATCGGGCCAAGGTATAGGCAAAACTGCAGTGATTCATTCGCCGGACCGACAGCTTCGCGGTGTAAACTCGCGGCCCTTTCCATC